>VFJU01000115.1 GCA_009885905.1 Verrucomicrobiota bacterium | reverse complement strand
GAGGTAAGGACAAAAGCACGAATTCCAAGTGAGGAGCACCATTCCAATTTTTCACGTGCATGAGGAAGGATGGTGACTGGAGTGACGGCGGCATCGAAGGCTGGCCGGAATTGTGCCTCAAGCTCTTCGAGAGGGATACCCGGTAAAATTTCGGCGTAAAACTCTGGATACGGTAAGCGGAAAGCCCGACGGAATCCCTCGCGATCCAGTGCGGCGATTTGATAATTTGCGAGTACGGTATTGGTCGCCTCAATGACTGGGCCTAGGTCATCTACCAAGGTCCCAGACCAGTCGAAAATAAGGTTGCGAAACATACGATTCTAACCGAGTTGAAACTTGATAGACTTAATACGATCTTCACCGAGTTGGTTGCGGATTCGCGTGAGGAGCATTGGCTTCATCTGCTCTAATTGAAAGCGCAAGGCGGGTTGGGTCACTCGGAGAATCATTACGCCGCCCTTGACGGAGAGAGGCTCGGTGTGGCGGGCGATGAATTCGCCAGCAAGGTCTTTCCAGGTCTCACGGACTTGGTCCTCATGTAGGCCGTCTTCCGCACCGGCGGCGCGGAGAATGGCTGTGACAAATTTCTCTGCCAGGTGAATGCCTGCATTGAGGTCGGGCGGCTCTTCGATACCCCGCCATTCACGCAGGATTTCCTCACGGATTCTGCGTGCAAGCGGTGGCTTTTTCATGACCTTGTGCCGCCTAGGCGTCGCCGTCATCACCGATCGCTTCAACCGGGCAACCTTCCATCGCCTCTCTCGACTGAGCGAGTTCTTCGGCATTGATAGGTTGTTTGAAGACGTAGGAGTACCCTTCATCCTCGGCACGGGTGAAATTGTTTGGTGCGGTTTCGCGACAGAGATCGCAATCGATACATTGGCTATCGACGTAGAACTTGCCGGTGATGTTTTCCACATTTTTGTCTTCGCGATCGGCCATAGTAAGTAGAGAAGTGAACTCCCCTTGGATGCCTCTGCCAGCCTCCGGATGCAACTGGAAATTTGCTAAATCCGAATTCTGTATGCTCGGTCATTGCTTTCAAATAGACGAGGTTTCAATTTGCGCCGCTGCGGGGGTTGATTTATGATCCATTTCTGTGAACAGTAAAGATGCCCTTCGGCGTTTGAGAATTGGAAGCAAGTGTGCTTTGACCCACTAAACTCTTAATCGGCAATAAAACTGGTCAAATTCGCGATTGATCCGCATCTTTACGACTTTACCGCCACCATGACACCGGAGCCACCACCATCGTCGCAGAGTCCATCGCTTCCGCCAAGAAGCCGCCCGAATTTAGGGGACTTCGTCAAGGATGGCAGTGAGATGGATTTGTGGGCCTTTGACGATCTTGATTCACCCGAGGCGGTTGTTAAAAAAGGCCCGCCGCGACCGGAGTCGATTCCAATTCCCCGCGATCCGGGCAGAAAACTCGAGACTGAGGCAAGCCGGCCAATTTTTAAGACGGGAGAAAACTCGGGCAACATACGGGTGAACACGGGAAGCGTGAGACCGAAGCTCGCGCGCGACGTGAGGCTGAGTGCGCCGGTGTGCAAAGCTAGTTTGGACTCTGTCGAAAACTGGAATGATCCAACCGATAATCCACTGGTTGATCCAATGGTTGCCCTGGGGACCACAAAGTCACCGACGGAAGCCGTGCCAAGCGCGTCACAGGCGCCGGTAGCGGTTGAGGTGCCTGTGACAGAAACAGCTGCCGTGGCGATAGAGTCGGCCCCTCAAGTTGTAGAAGAATCCGCACCAGTGGATAAGAGTCAGAGTAAACTCTCTAACGAAAATGATGAGTTCTCGCCGGTCATGCGCGAGGGGGCAGTTCCCGTCTCATTGGTGCCGAACTTAAAGTTATCGAAGATCGAACGGTTAGGCCTGTGGAGTTTGTTGATAATCTTGGTCATCTGCGGCGGGTTTGTGGGGGTCAAGGTCGTCCTCGGTTTAGCGGCAGAATCCAAGCTGACTCGCAGCAGCGATTTTCCCATCAAGGGAAATCAAATCGAAATTCTCTCCGCCGATACGTTCTGGCGTGAGCCGATCACCAGTGGTGCGAAGATGGAGACCTTTCGTCGCGGCACCGTTCTCGTTCCAGTTGTCGACCTGTTATCAAAAGGAAAACCCGCGGCCGTTCGGGTCTTTTTCCGTGATGAAAATGGCATGGTGATTGGGGATTCTGTGACCCGAGCCATTCTACCAGGTGTATTGCTTCAGGTTGCTTCTACCGCTGGATTTGATGACGTTGGAATGCACGCAGCCTATCGCACCGGCCAGACTCAGGCTTGGTCCATCGAGGTTCGCGAGGCTTCATCGGTGACTGCCGCGAATGAGGAATTTAAAAAACTCATCGAAATCCCTATCTCAACCGTGCGCCGTTGAATTCTAACTACATGTCCAGTCAAGATGTCGCGCCACTTGTGCCCAAGGAAGGTTGGCACGTCATGCATTTATTCTATCATGTTGATCACGCTCAATGGGCAATTTTCAGCGATGAGGAAAAACGACAGGCCAAAACGCGGCTCACAGAACTTGTGCAAGAAATCCGTGCGACGACGGATACTCACCTGTTGATTTTTTCAGTAGCGACCCCGAAAGCGGATCTCGGATTCATGTTGCTCACCCCTGATTTGCAAGTGGCTAACGCGTTTGAAAAACAGATCAGCCTCTCACTTGGACCAGAAATTCTTAGTCCTACCTATTCCTATCTCTCACAAACCGAGAGCTCCGAATACACCACCACTCGCGAACAGTACGCTGCCGAAACTCTCATCGCCGAAGAGGGCCTCACCGAGGACTCGGCGGAGTATGAAGCTGGGCTCAAAGCGTTCGATGAACGCATGGCGCATTATCGAAAACACCGTCTCTATCCAGTGCTGCCAGACTGGCCGGTGATTTGCTTCTATCCTATGTCCAAGCGCCGCAATGGCGGGGACAATTGGTACGCTCTCGACTTCGAGGCTCGCAAAAAACTCATGGCGGGACACGCCAAAGTTGGGCGGACTTATTCTGGTAGAATCCTCCAATTGATCACTGGCTCCACAGGGCTTGATGAGTTCGAATGGGGTGTCACCTTGCTGGCGAAAGACACCATTGACGTGAAGTCGATCGTCTACGAAATGCGCTTTGATGAGGTCACCGCTCGCTACGGCGAGTTTGGAGATTTTTACATCGGGATGCAACTACCACTGGATGTTTTATTCCGCAGGATTTGCTTGTGATGTACATGATGCTGTTAGTTTCATGAGAAGTTGAGAGCATCCATGTCGAAGACAACGATGACATCTTCTGGCAGTGGGGTTTTGGACAAGACAGCCTGAACGTGACGAGTGAGAGGCCGCGCTTGGTGAGAACGCAGGGTGATCTGGAAACGAAACTGACCATGCGAGCGAATCAACGGCGATGGCAAGACCTCGCCAAGCGTGATTCCGTTAGGCAAGTTTTCTGCTAGGCGGAGATGGAGTGTCTGCAAAGTGAACTCTGCGCGACGTTCATGTGTCGAGCGGCTTGTTAGTACGGCACAGTGTGCATAAGGCGGGAAAGAATACTCGCGGCGAAATTCCATTTCCTGCTCGGAAAATCCGTCGAAGTCGTGTTTGCGAGCATATTGGATCGACGGCGAATGAGGCGTGAACGTTTGCACAATGACTTCGCCTTCAAGTTCTCCACGTCCCGCGCGGCCAGCCACTTGGGTGATGAGTTGGAAGGTGCGCTCACCAGCACGAAAGTCTGGAACATGCAGACCTAGGTCGGCGTTGAGAATACCAACGAGCGTGACGTTAGGAAAATGTAGACCTTTGGCGATCATCTGAGTGCCTATCAGAATATCAATTTTGTGTGCTTTAAATGCTGCGAGCGTATCGCGAAGAGCGTTCTTTCGGCGCATCGCATCGGCATCAATCCGTGCAAACTTCGCGGAGGGAAATACCTTGGTCATGATTTCCTCGACCTTTTGAGTTCCATAACCTTGCAGAAGAATACCAGGGTCGCGGCACTCGGGGCACTTGCGCGGCACGATGGATTGATGACCGCAAACATGGCAAACGAGCCGCTCATCGGTGCGGTGATAGGTCAGCGCGACGGCGCAATGCGGGCACTGGCAAACGTGGCCGCAAGCGTTGCATTGAAGCGAACGGGCGAAACCACGACGGTTGAGAAACAAGATGGACTGCTCACCCTTTTCCAAGCGCTGTTCGAGAGCGGTGCGGAGTTTATCTGATAGAATCGCCGGCGCGCCTTTGTGTTTGGCTTGCTCCAACCGCATGTCGACAACTCGGACGAGAGGCATGGATGCACCATCCGCCCGCTCATTGAGACGCAGAAGTTGGTATTTTTCGGTGAGGGTGTTATTCCAAGACTCTAATGAAGGTGTGGCAGAACCTAACACAATAGCACATGGTTCAAATGCCGCGCGTAGAACCGCGACATCTCGTCCATGATATCTTGGAACATTTTCCTGCTTGTAAGTGTTCTCGTGCTCTTCATCAACAAGGATCAAACCTAGGTCTGGCAGGGGAGCGAAAACAGCGGAGCGCGCGCCGATAACGATGCGGGCGATCCCTTTGCGAATACGATGCCACTCGTCAAACCGTTCGCCTTGGGAAAGGTTCGAGTGAAGCACTGCAACCTGATCCTGCATGGAGGCAAAGCGAGATTTAAAACGACGGACAGTTTGTGGTGTTAGAGAAATTTCAGGAACCAGAACGAGAACAGTTTTACCTAGATTTAAAGCGCATTGGGCTGCTTGCAGATAGACTTCTGTTTTCCCAGATCCCGTGACACCGAGCAGGAGGATGGGCTTGTGTGCTTTAGGCTCGGCGATGGCGGCGAGCACCACTTCGAGTGCGGCGGTCTGGCCTAGATTAAGCGAAAGGGGCTTGGACTCGAGAATTTCTTCGACTTGATCACCGTCTGGATCACGCCGGACTTCTTCGGCTTCAAGGCGAAGTAAGCCAGCTTTTTCCATGGCTTTCAGTGCGGCAGCATTTCCTTCCCCGAGATCCGCGACAGGTAATCGTAAGTCTGGCGCATGACTGAGCAAAGAAAGAATCGCAAACTGACGTGGCGCGCGTTTTTCTAACTTTACCAGAACTGCGGAATCCGGAGATGAATCAAGAACGGCAACTCGACGAGTCTTTGCCGAGTTCTCTTCGGATCGCACGCCCTCTGGTAGTACCGATCGAATCACCGACTCAATACTGGATCCGTAGTAGTTTGCGATCCACTCAGCGGTGCGTAATAACACCGGTGTGATGAGCGGCTCGGGGTCAATCAAAGATTCTAGCTCTCTCAACGCGAAGTCGGCTTGCTCGGGCTCGCCAGTGGAAAGCACGGTGCCCGTGGCAGATTTTCGTCGCAGGGGAATACGCACTCGGCAGCCAGCGCGCACGTCTAGGCCCGCCGGAATGGCGTAGTCAAAGACGAGTTCCGAGGGACCGTCGATCAGGACGCGGGCATTCACTGGGACAGAGCCTGCCTGCAGAGGGGTGGCGAACCAAGATTCATTTCGCGAAGCAATTTGTTTGCCTTCCACGGCAAAGAGAAAACCTCACATATTTAGTGTTCGCATGAAAATGTTCTTTTGAACATCTTTTTTCTTGCTAAGCCGAAATTTTAAGATTAGTTACATCAGTTCAATTCAAACCAATAACAAAATGACCAATACCCTAAGCGAAACCAGCACCCCCAGCACCGAGCGTTACCCTGCCACCGAGCGCCCATCGGACTACGCGATCTACAAACCAAACTCCCGCGGCAATGGCGGCGTGATTCGTTTCGGGCTCAACCGAGCAAAGGCGTCCCTCTTTGTCGATGCCGCGGCCCAGTCCGGAGAAAAACAGTTCGACTGGGAAAACAAAGTTACCATGAAGTGGGCACTTTCAGACATCGGCACGGTGCTAGCCACGTTGCAAGGTAGAACACTCCAAGCGAAGCTCTTCCATCAATCGGAAAAAGCCAACAGCGCGTGTGAATTAACCTACCAAGACGACCCCGATCGTGCGCCTTATCTGCTCAGCGTATCGCGCCAGATGTCGGAGGATAAGTCTTTGCGTAAAGTTATGATTCCGCTAAGTCATGGTGAAGCTGCTATGTTAGAAGCTGCACTACGTGCCGCCGTGCCACACTTGCTTGGATGGTAAACTTTCAAGCAGCGAGCACGACAATTTGAAATACTTTGCCAACGGTGTTGTTAACGTAATTTTTATGTAGAGTAGAGGCAACCGATGCTAAGATTTTCATCTTAGCTACTGGAGGCGAGCAATTTTATTCAGTTAGAATTATATCAATGATGCTCTACAAAATGATAAAAAATGCTTACTGTCTCTGCTCCTATCGCAGCAAGCCGATCTCCGTTAAGTATTTGGGATTTTCAATCCAAGGTTTTGGGAAAGTTGACTCGGCAGGGTGAAATAAAATGTGGCACCCCGTTCGGGCTCTGCCTCTGCCCAAATACGACCGCCATGGCGTTGAATGATGCGATGCACAAGTGCGAGCCCAACACCGGTTCCGGGGAATTCCTTTTGCTCGTGTAGGCGCTGAAAAACAACGAAAAGCTTCCCCACATACCTCATATCAAAGCCTACCCCGTTGTCCTTAATAAAATAGATTGGACCATCAGGCACATCATCCTTCGCGCCAATTTCGATCTCTCCAACCTTTCGATTTGCCGTGAACTTGAGTGCATTGTTGATGAGGTTGATCCATAATTGACGGATCATGGACTCGGAACCGAGGACCGGCGGCAGTGGGTGGAGAATAAACCGTATTTCGCGCTCTGGTTCAAGAGCGCCGAGCTCGTCGTAGATTTTGCGGACCAAGACTTGCATGTTGATCGCCACGGGTTCGACAGGTAGTCGACCGATACGGGAAAAAGTCAGAAGGTCGTCGATGAGATGTCCCATTCGGGCCGCCTCGCTGCGGATCACGTCGAGCATTCGCTTTCCTTCGCTGTCAAGGCGTTCAGCGTAGTCTGCGAGTACCATTTGTGAGAATCCATCCACTGCCCGCAGCGGTGCACGCAGATCGTGCGAGACCGAATAGCTGAACGCCTCAAGTTCTTGGTTCGCGGTCTCCAACGCCAGCGCCCGATTTTGAAGAGCAATATTAAGTTTTTGGATTTCCTCCTCGGCCTTCTTGCGCTCCGTGATGTCAGTGAGAATGGCAACGAATTGATTCGGTTTTCCGTTATCTCCGAGAAATGGAACGATAGTGGTATTGACCCAGTAGAATGTGCCATCTTTGGCGCGGTTTTTGAGTTCGCCTTTCCACGGTTTGCCGCTCGTGATCGTTTTCCAGAGCATAAGAAAGACCTCCTTTTCATGAAATCCTGAGTTGATAATTCGATGATTTTGGCCGATCAACTCATCGCGTGTAAATTTGGAGATCGCGCAGAACTTGTCGTTTGCATAAATGATCGTTCCAGCAGTGTCTGTGATAGAAACCAAGGCATGTTCGTCAAGGGCTGCCTTAAATTGACCGAGGGATGTGTTAACAACTAACAGTTCAGATGTCCTGTCTTTGACACGTTGTTCGAGTTCGGCTTGGAGGCGGTTGATTTTATCCTCTGCAAATTTTCGCGAGTGGGCGACGTAGAACACGTGCACCACTCGTTCGATCAAAGCCACCGCCGCTGGCGTTGGCTGATATGGCCACGGATGATAGATGACGAGTGTGGCCATGATGTCAGGGTTGCCATCATGGATAGGAATCGACCAGCAGGAACGCAGCCCATGCTTTAACGCCAGTTCGCGCTTACCGTTCGACATGAGATCCTTGGCGATGTCCTCAACGATCACTTGGCGTTCCAGATCAATCGTCGTACCCGACAAGCCAGCGGTGAGGTAGTCGCTATCACCTCCAATCTCACAGATGTAAGATTCTAGCAAATTGGAACCGGATCCAAAATTCTGATAGGTTCCATCTTCATCCAAAACCTTGATGACACAAATCGAGCCTGGCAACTGTTCCTCCAAGCCGAGGAGCAACTCACTCAGGACCTCATGCGACGAGACGGAACTTGCAATCAGCTCCAATGCGTTTTTTTCCCAAGTCAGGACCTGCTCCGCGCGTTTGCGCTCGGTAACGTCCATCGCCAAGGAAGCCACCCCTTTGCAGGCCCCGTCTTCATCAAACAATGGGGTATTATACCACTCGCATTGAATCGTCACTCCATCTTTGCGGACGTTTTCGTTAGAGCTTCTGTCGTCACCACTGCGCTGGATCAGGCTTCGCCAGATATCGTCTACGTGAACGCGAAATGCCTCAGGCACGATAAACGAAGCGTGCTTTCCTAGAGCCTCCTCGAAACTAAAGCCAAAAATGTCCTGTGCTGCGCGGTTCCAGTTGATCACTTGGAATTTCAGATCCCACTCGATGACCGCCATTGGCGTCTGATCGACGTGCAGCCGTAGCATCTGGTTGGCCAATCGTAACTCATCTTCTGATACCTTGCGCTCGGTGATTTCTGTGTGGGTGACGATGGCGCCGCCTACATTTCCCTCGAGACGAATGACCTCCATCGTAAACCAGCGTTCGCGATCGGGGGAGTGGCAGGGATATTCAAAACTGAAGTGCTCCTTTTTACCGGACAGCACCTCATACAAACCTCTAGACAAGTCATCAGAGCACGTATCAACGAGATTGCTAACAGATTTACAGGTATTTAGGTAATTGACTCCCACACCAACACCAACCTCTGAGGGGTTACCATTTTCGCGGGCAAATCGAAGCCAAGGTTCATTCACTGCTAGAATTTCTCCTGCATTGTTCAAGACCACAATGTGCTCAGGCAGGGAATTCAGAATCGCCTTTTGAAAGGCCCCATATTCGCGAAGTGATTTTTTATCGCGAGCGGGCTTGTCATTATCGCTTACCAAGAGTTTGGATTCCGGTTTGGACCGACGAAGCTCGTCGATTTGTAATTCCTGTTCGATCTGATGGACCTGAAACTCATGGATCATCTCACTCACCGTTTCCGGAGACATGGACGCGAGCCGTTCTTGAGTGACCGCGCCCTTTTCCCGTAAAATCGCCTCAGCTCGTTGACGTAATTCCTTCGCAGCAATAGATGGCAACACAGAGATTAGCTCCTTATCAGTCATTACGAATTTTTACAATAGCTCCATACAAACGGTGGAGGCAATATCATAAATACGCCCAACGAACCGACTTGGATGGCAACGTAGAGATGAGAGCTTCACACCACAACGATTGAGAGAAAATGGAGAATGAGAATTGAGAAATAAGACTCTTTAGGGTGAAATGCGATGCCTAGGAGTCGATTGCAAATAACCATGGGTTGCTTCTTGAAAGCATTCGAAGCAAGAATTCTTCGTGAATCCTGCGCTCGAAACTTTACTGCTAGCATTCTCGGTAGACAGCGGTCTCACTGTGCCGCAGTCCGCATTTTTTATCGGCGCGGAGCCTCATCCTGCATTGAAAGATTGGAATAATCTAACAGGTTGGCAACCGCTTAAGCCATTGGCAGATTCATGGGAACGAGCTGGATTTCTTCGCGAGGATAATTTTCCTGATAGAAAATGGCCGCTCGTGATGGTTTTACCAGGTAAGTCACGCGACGAAACTTTAGGATGGTTTGCAGCAGCACGCGACCGACTTGAACCCGGAGGGGTATTAATTGTGTCGATGGCGAATACAGCGGGTTCGGGCCGCTTCGAAAAGGAACTCGCCAAGGCAACCGGCAAGATTGTCT
>VFJU01000450.1 GCA_009885905.1 Verrucomicrobiota bacterium | reverse complement strand
TTAGAAAGTCATCCGGATCCTGGCGTCGTCGTTGTACCCGCCTATCAGAAGGAATTGGTTTCCTCTAAATAACTTTTTCAACGAACTACCTACATCACGTGAGTACCACCCGCAAACGCGTCTATGGCTACCTTGCCGAGTTTAAGAGCGCATCGGCTCTTTATAAAGGTGCGGAGAAAATCCGCGACGCAGGCTTCAAGAAATGGGACTGCTATTCCCCGTATCCGATCCACGGACTCGACGGCGCAATGGGGATGAAGCGCTCGATCCTGCCGTGGTTTGTGTTTTTTGGAGGCATCACCGGCACGGCCACCGCCTTCGCTCTCGCCTATTCGACACAGGTGGTGATCTATCCGACGATCGTTCAAGGAAAGCCAGTCAACATTTTCACGGTGCCTGCCTTCTTTCCGATCATGTTCGAGCTGACGATTTTGTTTGCGGGTTTCACGGTGTTGTTTGGGCTTCTTGGGTTAATTCAATTACCACGATTGAATCACCCGTTGTTTGCCAGCCGACAATTCCACCGCGCGACGGATGATGGATTCTTCATCGCTATCGAAGCGCGCGATCCGAAATTTAGCCCCAACGGAACTCGCGATCTTCTCGCTGACATCGGCGGGGCCAATATCGAACTAGTCGAAGAAGAAGACTGAAAGTGGAAATTCTCAACCATAAATCTTAAATTTTAAACTCTCGATGCGTTACTTTTTTCTCGCCTACGCGCTGGTCGCGTTGCTGGTCGTCGGAATCTTCGGAATTCGCGGGCAGAAGTTTTCAAAGCCACCGATCCGGATATTCCCGGACATGGATACGCAAGATAAGGTTAAGGCGCAGAAGCCAGATGAGTTTTTTGCCAATGACCAAGGTGCTCGTTTGCCTGTGGCGCAAACTCAGCCGCGTGGATTGAATCCAGAAGGTTTGAAATCGTTAGGGGGAATTCCAGAATATGAATTCAGTGGGCAAACAGGCTATTACTACACTGGACATATTGGTGATTATTTTGGCTCCGGAATGCCAGAGGAATTGAAGCTCACTGAAGAAAGTGCCCAAGCATTGATCGAGCGTGGTGAGGAACGGTATGGCATTTATTGTGCGGTCTGCCACGGCAAGTCTGGCAACGGTCAAGGTATCACTAACAGCTATGGCGTTCCTGGAATCGCTAACTTCCATCTCGATACTTTCAACTCTGAGTCATACCCAGATGGACGGATGTTCGAAACAATCACATTGGGCAAGGGCATGATGGGGGCCTACGGCTACAACATTTCGGTTGGGGACCGCTGGGCCATCATTGCTTATGTCCGCACGTTGCAGGCCGCCAAATTGGCGCAACCGAAAGCCCAATAACCTTTTTTAGACCTTCAAATCGCAATGGCACACCACCACGTCACTTCCGCAGATATTGCCATCAACGGCGATCACCTCGACCCATCTAAAGTTTCGAAGGTGAAAAACCTTGCTCTCGGCGTCGCCGTAGTTGGCAGTGTCGTTAGTTTGTATCTGCTTTTCTTTGGTCCTGTGAAGTTACAGGGGACCTATGCTTACTCTTGGCTGTTTGCCTTCTACTTCTTCCTAACGCTTTCGATCGGTGGTGTTTTTTGGACACTTCTTCACAACGTATCAAACTCGAGTTGGGGCACTTCCGTGCGCAGGGTTTTTGAAAATTTGGGTTCGACATTTCCTTGGATGTTTCTTTTTGCGATTCCGCTGCTGATTCCTCACGTGCAGCATTTCCTCTACGAGTGGATGAACATCCATCGCGCAGCGCCGGGATCGGTGAAGGAGTTTCTTCATCACCACGACCACCTTCTATATAGCAAGTATTGGTTCATGAACCTACCGTTCTGGTATGGGCGTGTGGCATTTTATTTCTTTGTTTTTACTGCGGTGATTTATGGGCTTCGCAAGCTTTCTACCGACCAAGACACCGATCCCAACCCCGGGACGGCCCGATTGCTCAAGGCTCGGTATCATTCGAATTATCCTCTGATTATTTTCGCTCTAACCATTACCTTCACGGGTTTTGATTTCGCGATGGGTCTGGATTTCCGCTGGTTTTCTACGATGTGGGGCGTCTATTTGTTTGCAGGCGCTGCATTGAATTCGATGGCAGTGATCGTGCTCGTCTGTACTTGGTTGAAAAGCATGGGACACCTTAAACACGTCACCGGACCGGAACACTTCCACATCATGGGCAAACTGATGTTCGCATTCACCACATTTTGGGCATACATCACTTTCTCGCAGTTTTTCCTTATTTGGTATGCAAACATCACCGAGGAAACCTCATATTTCCTGATCCGCAACACCGGCAACTGGAACATCGCTAACTATTTCCTCGTCTTCGGCCACTTCGTGGTGCCCTTCGTGGTTCTGCTGCAAGCGTGGTTGAAGAGGAATCCAAAGCTCCTCTCGATCGTCGCGGTTTACACACTCTGCATGCACGTGCTGGATCACTATTTGATCATCATCCCTGAGCGCGGAGTTTCATTGGGTAAGATTGACCCCAAAATATTCGGAGAAATCCAAGTTTCGATCCCTGGCGCGTTTTGGGGGGATATTTTGGCCTTTATCACGATCGGTGCGGGATTCTTATTTTTCCTTATCCGTGCCTTAGGTCAACACTCACTCTATCCAAACCGTGATCCGCGCATTCTCGAATCCGCGAACGTTTCTAACTGATTTAATTTCTTCTCATGGACCCATCTCGCGACAATCCGCTCCTTCGCTTCGCCACATTCTGGTGGGGTTTCGGTACCTTTTTAATCTTCGCGCTTCTGCTCGCGGTGATTCTCATTTTCAATCAGCCTGAACCTACGTCGCTCGAAGACGCGGCTGCCGTGCCTCGCTACGCGACTAGGGCAAAGGTGGATGCCGCCCAAGCAGCGAACCTCTCTCCAGCTGCTCTCGACGCTGCGACGCTGGTGTTAGCGAAGCGGTTTGCTTCAATGAAACCTGTAGCAGTGGAGAAACCGGCTCAAGTGATCCCGGGATCCGAGACGGCGAAGAAGTTGGCTGCGGCACCTGCTGTAGACACCACCGCTATCGATGCAGTTACCCCCGAAGATGGACCGCCCGATCCTGCGGTAATGGCAGCTGGTCAAGCTTCCTATATGCTTTGTGCCGCGTGCCATGGCCAAAATGGTGAGGGGGGTGTGATAGCTCCGCCAATCGCGAACTCGGAGTGGGTTAAGGGTCCTATTTCAAATTTGATCCGTATTCAACTTCGTGGATTGCAAGGTGCGATTACGGTCGCTGGTAAAGAGTACAACATGCCGGGTGGGATGGCTGCGCTCAGTTACCAGACCGATGAGCAGATCGCAGGCGTTCTAACTTATATTAGAAACAGCTTTGGTAACAAGGCATCTTCGGTAAAGCCTGAACAGGTTGCAGCGCTTCGCAGTGAGGTGGGTAAGCCCCAAATCACCGCAGCGGAACTCACTAAACCATAATTTATCATCTTTAACGCCGATGTCTTCCGCCATACAATCCACTAAAGAACAAGATGCCCTGCTTCGTGCTGGGATCGACCGTTCATTGCGTCACCCAGTGATGTTTTTTCTAACTAGCGGGGCGGCGTGGCTTGCGGTCTCGATCGTACTTGGCTTGGTGGCTTCGGCTAAAGTTCATAGTCCGGAATTTCTCACTGGTTGCTCGTGGCTCACCTACGGTCGGGTGTTTCCAGCTCACATCAATGCGCTGGTCTATGGTTGGGGGTTTCAAGCTGCATTTGCAGTGATCATTTGGATGATGGCTCGGCTATCACGCAAAGAATGCACGGCAGCTGGATTGATTCTCACTGCCGGGCATGTTTGGAATTTAGCGGTGGCGATGGGCTTGATTGGTATTCTTTCTGGCTCAAGCACAGGAATGCCATGGATGGAATTTCCTGCATTCGTGTGGCCGGTTCTTCTGGTCAGTTATTTTGCAATTGTGATTTGGTCGTTTATTCAGTTTCGCGTACAGCCAGAAGGTCATGTTTACATTTCCCAATGGTATTTGCTTGGAGCGATGGTTTGGTTCCCTTGGATTTATATCACCGCGAACACTTTGCTTTTCTGCATTCCAGGCCAACCTTTAATGGGTGCCGGAATCAACGCTTGGTATAAGTCTGCGCTGATCTTCTTGTTCTTCACTCCAGTTGCACTCGGTGCGGCTTATTATTTGGCTCCAAAGGTAACGGGTCGTGCAGTTTATAGTTACTCGCTCGCGAAGTTAGGTTTTTGGTCTTTAGCCATCATCGCGCCATGGGCGGGGATGCAAAAACTGGTTGGTGCACCGATTCCCTACTTCATGCCCTACCTCGGCGCTGCGGCCACGGTGATGATTTTTATTCCCGCGATTGCCGCCTCGATCAACATTCTGCGTACCACGCTGTCTTCCTCGGAGATTCTTGCTGCCAGTCCATCGTTACGGTTCACGATCGCTGGTATCATCGGTTTACTTTTGTTAGGTTTTGCTGCCGTGGTATTAAATCTTCCCGGTTCGACGCTTCCGCTCACTCAGTTTTCAATGTCTGGCTATGGTTTTGACATTCTTGCGATCTACGGATTTTTCAGCTTTGTGATGTTTGGGGCGGTTTACTTCATCGTGCCCCGGGTCACTCGCCGCGAGTGGCTTTCCAAGCGTTTGATTAAAATTCATTTTCTTCTCTCGGTCTACGGAATCATGACGGTGGCTTTGGTTGCACTTTTTGGTGGACTGGAGCAGGGGATAGGTCAGGAAGATTGGCAACAACCATGGGAGGCGGCGGCAACTCGGGCTTACCCTTATGCGGTGGCTACGACGATCGCTTGGTGTTTCATCTTGGTTTCAAATGTTTTCTTTTTCATCCATCTCGCGTTGATGTGGATGTGCCTCGGGCGGCGCAGTGTGCACCCGACCTTGCTGGTTTCCGATCACGGTCATGCTACCAATCCACATGGTGAAGATGGGGACGTCGATAATGCCGGACCAGGTCACGTGGTCGCCCACTAATATGGAATTTCAAATTTCAAATTTCAGATAATTTTCCAATGAGCTTACGCACATTCATTTTCGGACTCGCCGCCAGTTTCGGGGTCGCATGGTTGTTTATCATCGTCGTACCTTTTATTAAGATGCGAAATTTAGAACCGATACAACTCAACGAAGCGACCGACGGCACCACGGGTATTTTCTATCCGAAACGTACGGGCAGAATCACCAACGGTGCTCTGGTGTATGCTGAAAATGGTTGTTATCTCTGCCATTCGCAACTGATCCGTCCAACTTATGCTGGGAACGATCTTTACCGTTCGGATTGGGGCGGCTTGAAGGCAGACCCTGATCGCGGGGACACGCGTCGCGAGACGAATGTTTATGACTTTTCTGGAGAGAAATTCGCTCAGATCGGCGTTTCAAGGATGGGGCCTGACCTTTCGAATGTGGGTCTCCGCGTCTCAGCGAATTACGCCACGGGTGGTGATCCGGCAAAGTGGTTTTATAATCATCTCTACAATCCGCGCCAGGATCCGAAGCTCTGGAAATCCACCTGCCCACCGTTTCGCTTTATGTTTTCCGAACGATTGATCACCGGAAACCCATCAAATGACGCGATCGCGATCGTTGATGACGGGAAAAAGGAAATTGTTCCTGATTCCGATGCACAAGCGCTCGTCTCTTATTTGTTATCTCTTAAGAAAGACCAAGCTGTTCCTGCGGTGCTCAATTTTGCCCCTCCAAAAAATAAAGGCTGATCCCTTGAATTAATCATACATCTACTTACTTTTAGACATGACAGAGCCTAACTCAAAACCAGATCTCGAGGACTCGATCAATGTGACCGAAGCCCATGCAAAAGTGGTGCGTGAGGCCGCTGC
>VFJU01000483.1 GCA_009885905.1 Verrucomicrobiota bacterium | reverse complement strand
TGGAGTAATTCGATCCAGTCGGGGCTCACACCGGCACCGACGCAGGCGGATTATTTGATCAATAATTGGTTTTTCGCCACGATGCTGAACCGTCAATTTTTGGAAGGCTCCGCGGGGGTCGGCCTCAATTACCAATTGTCAAATTACCAGAGCATAGGTCCTGCGGGGCCGCCACTCGATAACCAACAAAATCTATCACTGATACTTTCTTACCAAAGACCACAATTTCTCGGGCGAGTTGATTTCAACTCTTCATTCTATTACGCGATCAACAGCGGCCAAGGCGAATGGTCGCAAATCCAGCTGAATTTAGGGCTCTCGACGCAATTCTAAATTGTACTCATCGGAACAACCAGGGATCCTCGAATGAAACAGTTCATCATCAGCATAAATCATCCGGCTGAGACGGGAGCTTGATCACATCCGCTGACTATTCTTCACGCAGTTTTAATGGGGTTTACGCGATAGCGTAGTAGCGGAACGGACGATCCATGAGATCATCTATCCAGCGTGCAATCAAGTGACGAACATTCGAGCCAAAGTCCTCTCCAGCTCCGAAGTTGATGAAACATACCAGTCAAATTTACAAACCATCTCGCGCATCGTCTCTGAACCAAGCCCGCTGATTTTTCTTCGATAAAATAATAAACGAAAACGTCACATTTAAGTTTTCTTAATTAACAGTTGTCGGGGAATAAAATGCTGCTAGAAGCGGTGTCTGATTGCATGAAAACTACGATTTGCATCCCTCAAACTTGACGATCAAAGTTTGCAAATTAACCACCTACCAACACTTTCTTTTGGGTTTTAGTGCCACTGGCGCTGATCGACCAAGGGCGGTAGCGTATCAATTAATTTCTTGACTCCTTTGGACATTGTTTTTTATGTTCACCCTCGCAATACGAATAAAAGTGATCACTTAAATCAATTCAAGGATTTGAACATTTTTCTTGTCGTAGGTTCAAAAAACTATTAGATTTAAAAGGTCTTAGAAAACTTAACGCTCTAAGCGTTCGATAAATCTCCCCCACTGTCTCATTCCCCCTCAAAAAAGAAAAACACCCCCGTGATCACCAAACCAAGACGCCCCCGTCCTTCCTTATCTCAAAATCCTCGTTTGAACCAAGTGTTCTCAAGTTTGAATTTAAACTATCGGCCTCAAGAGTCTTCGACGATCGACGCTCAAGCATTCTGTGCAATCGGGTCGCAACGCGTTGACGAAGTTCAACCGAACGATTCGTTACCGATTTGGAAGCGCGGCATGGATATTTCTATCGTTATTCTCGCCTTGCCGATCGTTGTGATGCTGTCTGCAGCCGTTTATTGCTGGATACAGGCGGTTTCACCAGGAAACGTTCTCTTTCGTCAGAAGCGGATCGGTCGATTTGGCAAGCCATTTTCGATCTACAAATTCCGCAGCATGCAGGTCGGGGCTTCGGTGGATGTGCATGAATTGCACGTTGAGCATCTGATCAAGACCAACCATCCAATGACAAAGTTGGACATGATCGGAGACACGCGTCTAATCAGAGGCGGATTTTTGATTCGCACTTCTGGTCTGGATGAATTGCCGCAACTCATCAATGTTTTGCGCGGCGAGATGAGTCTAGTCGGTCCGCGGCCATGTTTGCAAAAAGAGTTCGAACTTTACCAAGACCATCAACGCCAACGCTTTTTGGTGCAGCCCGGAGTCACTGGGCAGTGGCAGGTCAATCGATCGATTTCCACTACTTTTAGCGAAATGGTCGCGATGGATGAAGACTACGTTGTCAATCATTCACCATTGTTAGATTTCAAAATCATTTTCAAAACACCAATCGCCTTACTAAGGCAGTTGAAACTGTGTATCAGAAGCGGAGTCCGAGGAGGATTTGGTCGGGTTCTCCCGTCTCAAGCAGAGCCCCCGCTGTCTCAGTGCATCTTTGACTTGTCAATGAACACCGCGTCGCAAACAACCGATTAACCATGAACCGGGCTTTGTCCATCGGGGTGGTTGGACTCGGCTACTGGGGGCCTAACCTCGCGCGTAATTTTAGCCAGCTTCAAAATTCGCGGGTGGGTGCGCTTTGCGATCTTGATCCGGAGCGCTTGGAGAAACTCCGGCGCTTGTTTCCGGGAGTCCCGCAGTTTTCCGATGTCAAAGAAATGATAGAACACGCGGACATCGACGCGGTGGCGGTTGCGACACCGGTACCCTACCATTTCCCTGTCGCAAAAGCCGCGCTACTTGCAGGCAAGCACGTGCTGATGGAAAAGCCCCTCGCATCAAATGTCGATGAGTGTCATGAGTTGATAAATCTAGCAGAAAGTCGCGGTTTGACTCTCATGGTTGGGCATACATTTTTATACTCGGCACCGATTCAGATGATTAAAAAAATCATCGATGCTGGCGAATTGGGATCGATCCGCTACATCAACAGCCAGAGACTCAACCTTGGATTGTTTCAAAAAGATATCAATGTGGTGTGGGACTTGGCTCCGCATGATATTTCGATCATTTTGCACCTCCTCGGCACGATGCCTAACTTTGTCAATTGCCAAGGGAATGCGCACATCACGGCCGGTATTGAAGATGTTTCTAACCTGTCATTGAGTTTTGAATCTGGTCAATTTGCCACGATCCAAAGCTCTTGGTTGGAGCCAAGAAAAGTGAGGCAGATGACTATTGTAGGAACCCGCAAGATGGTGGTTTACGATGACATCGAACCGATCGAGAAGATACGGATTTATGATACCCGTGTCGATCGCCCGCCTCACTATGATAGCTTCGGTGAATTTCAATATTCTTACCATTACGGAGACAGCTTTATTCCATACATCGAGCAGTCCGAACCTCTGCGTCAGATGTGC
>VFJU01000389.1 GCA_009885905.1 Verrucomicrobiota bacterium | reverse complement strand
TCATGGCGGGCGCAACCGTTGGCGACGGATCTGAAATTGGTCCTAATGCGGTGGTCTCCGAAGACTGTGTGATTGGTCAGGATTGCCGCATTAAGGCGAATGTCACCGTATGCGAACGCTGCGTCGTCGGCGATCGCGTCATCCTGCAACCGGGTGCAGTGATTGGCTCGGACGGATACGGTTATGTGTTTTCTAACGGCTGCCATGTCAAAATCGATCAAGTCGGCATTGTAGAACTCGGGGACGACGTCGAAATCGGTGCAAACACGACGATCGACCGGGCTCGTTTCGGCAAAACCGTTATTGGCGAAGGTAGTAAAATCGACAATTTGGTTCAAATCGGACACAATTGTGTGATCGGAAAACATTGCCTTATTATTTCTCTAACGGGAATTTCTGGTAGCACTCGTTTGGGAGATTATGTCACAGTCGCCGGGCAAGTTGGAATTGTGGGTCACGTGACAATCGGTTCCAAAGCAGTCCTCACCGCACGTGCCGGAGTAACTGGTGACCTTGCCGGTGGCGAAATCTATGCGGGCAATCCAGCCCAACTGATGCGTGACGAGATGAAATCCAGAGCACACGTCCGGCGCCTACCAAAACTGATGGCGCGGGTAAAAGGCTTGGAAGATGCATAGAAATCCCACCTGCATCTGGTGAAACCTTGTTTTGCACCAGCACATCTCGAATCAACATGACTATTGCATGAGGTGCTAGCATCGTATGCCAAATGATTGAGCATCCAAATTTTAACATGATGCCAGTTGATTTGGTTTCTGTGATGTTGACAGACTCTTTTTAAGTTTCCACCGTTTTCGTTAAAGAATATCAAATGAAAAAATATAAATTGTTTTCGAATTTCGTAATCAACGCATTGGTCGCTTTGATATTGATGCTTTCACCGCAACTGGCATTTGCAGGATCGAGTGCTGAGCAAGCAGAATTTTCTAACCCCTCTCAAGAGATGAGCGCAAATGGGTTATTGCGAACGAAATTTGTCCTTCAGCCTACCGAACTAACATTTAATGGTCGCAAGGTGAAATCAAACACCTACAACGGACTATATGTACCTC
>VFJU01000147.1 GCA_009885905.1 Verrucomicrobiota bacterium | reverse complement strand
GATCCAATACGGTTTCGCTTCGCTTTCCTTCCGCTTCTATGCCGGCGCCGTCCCAACCTTCGACCACTTGCGCTCGTTCTATCGCATCCCGCATCATCTCTACGGTGCCAACTTCGTGGCGGCGGAGCGTGGTGCCGACCACGTGGCAGCGGTAATCCCCCCCGCCTCTAACACGACCTACTTCGCACCCGACGATCCACCACCTGGGAAGAAATCCGTACTTTCGATCCGCCCAGTGCTCAATCGTGTGATCTATCTGCTCAGTTCCAAACTCGATGCTCTCGACCAAGTTCAACTCGTCGTCACCCCGGTGATCTCGCTCTGGAACCCTTATAATACTCGCCTCGAAATCGAAGGGGCCGTCGCCTATCCATGGATGGATTTACCATTCCAACTCATTTGGGAGCGCAAGACGGAGACGGGGCAAGTGGTCACCGAGCCGATCGGAATGGCCGATTCGATGGGGAAACAGTTCGAGAGCAAAGGTCAAAGCCGGCAGGTGAATCCCTATTTCTTCTGCGAAATGACCGCGAATGGCGATGGTAACCTCAGCCAGCCGATCCGCTTCGAGCCGGGCGAAGTCCGCGTGTTCTACCCTGCCTCCTCGACCCTCATCGATTTCAAGCGTTTGGGCTCCAATGCCGAGCGAACCATCCGCCTGCGACCCGCCAACGATGTCTCCGGAGTGAATAAGCGCGGCGGCTTCCAAGTTTCCATGCAGCAAGCGGATGGTCTGGCGGGACATGGGCTTGCGAAATACGCGGTGAAAAAAACCGATACCATTCGCATCGCGCTCAAAGATATTTCCGCAACAAGTTCTGGGGCGGGGCAGTACCACTACTTTGTCTCTCTAGAGGACGCCGCGCGTATTAAAAATCCTGCCGACTCCACCCGAGGGCAGTCCATCACGGATGTCCAAGTGTTAAACCTAGTCTCCGCTGAGAAAGCCGTCGCTTCCCCATGGCGCACCTACGACGAGCTCAAGACGGGCGTACCGGTTCCTTTCGGAGTGATCGAAACTTTCCACCGCACCGCCAAAACCAGCGTCGGTGGCCAAGCGGTCGCGGACCTCATTTACACCACCAATCCTCGCAACCCATCCATCAACCACCAACTCGCCAACGGCAGCTTCACGGTGGCTCCTCATTTTCAATCGACTCTCCGCACGACGCCGTCTTTCGATGACGCCATCCAGACCAGCTTTGATGGCAGGAAATCTTTCTGGGGATCATCCCACGACTCCTCGGGAAAGTCTCAGTTACCGTTTTTCGAGATTCCACGCCAACAACCGCTTTCTCTAGCAGCTTTCCAGCACGCTGACTTATCCGCCTCCACGTTTGCCCCGGCAAATCAGTTTGGCAACAGCTGGGCATCGGCCTATCTCAGCCGTGATAAAACTGGCTACCTCAAGCCCGGGGCCTCGCAATTACCAGTAGTCCCGATCTACGATGTTTGTTATCTAACCAACGAGGCGCTCTGGGATAGCTGTTTTTTCAGCGGAGCCGCGCCTCTCCTACAGCCCGCAGGCAGTGGTAAAACATCAACCGCATGGGATAGTCCAATTGCAAGCGTGCAAAAGTCTCTCAAAGACGTCGTCACCGACTACGTCACTTCTCCTTTGGTGAATCCTCTTGGCAATAGCCGGATGATGCTAACAAAAAACGGTTTGACCAATGAAAAATTGATAGAAAAACTGCTCGATCCCGCTGGCTGCACACGCATCGCCGCAAATCTAACGGTAGATGGTGCTTTCAATATCAATTCCACCAACGTGGAAGCTTGGACTTCCGAGTTGTCTGCGTTGCGCGGCGAATCATTCCAAGTCGAGAGCGGTACACCCCCAGGCTCTTCTCTAACCGCTTATCCTCGCTTTCGCAATCCGGTCGGAGTGACGGACGATAATTGGAACGGATTCCGCGCCCTCAGCGACCCTCAAGTCCGAGTTCTAGCAGAAAATATAGTCAAAGAAGTCCGCCTGAGAGGCCCATTCCTCTCACTGGCAGAATTTATTAACCGCCGACTAGAAAATAGCGATCTCGGTAAGACCGGTGCCATTCAAGCCGCCATCGATTCCGCAAAGTTTAACGACCAAGCAAAGCAGTCGCCTTTCACCACGGACAGATATCCCACCGACAGCCAAAGCAACATCATCAAGGACACGGGCGTCGGGATTCCAGGGTACTTGACCCAAGCGGATGTTCTTCAACCCCTCGCCCCAGTTATCACCTGCCGCTCTGACACGTTCATCATCCGTGGGTACGGCGAGACGAAGGACGCCACTGGGAAAGTCATCGCACGCGCTTGGTGCGAGGCCGTCGTCCAGCGCATGCCTGATTTTGTCGACCCGTCCAACGCAGCGGATACGGCGATGGCATCGCTCTCGCTCGTCAATCAGACTTTCGGTCGACGCTTTCTAATTCTCTCATTCCGCCGAATCCCAAGCGCTGAGATCTAAAATGTATAAAAACCCACCAAGCTCATGAAAGCGCAACGCCCTAACTCATTTTCTAAGATCATTTTTTGTTTTCTCGCATTGATTTTGACTCTGCACGCCACCCCTATTAGGTTCTTGCCATGGGATGAATCCATCGCCGCACGTAAAATCAGTTTCAGTAACGGGACGGACTCGGTCGAGTTGCGGGATCTTCATCCTCACAAACGATCGGAGCCCGTTAACTGGACCCCCACCGAGGTCCCGCCCGTGCTCGTCGCGCTCGACCGCACCACTGCCGATGGAAAACCTGTCACCGTCGCACTCAAACTTTCAGCCGAGATGAATTCGCCGCTCGTGTTGATCCTGCCAGACGCCAAGCACCCCAGCGGCTTGCGTTGCTTCGTGATCGAGGATAGTACTAACAGCTTTGGCTGGGGCACTCAGCGCTTCATCAATGCCACGGGAAAAGAGCTCATGGTGCGCAGTGATAAAATCACGAAAACCCTGCCAGGCACTTGGAAAGCGATCGACATCGATCCGGGTGGAGTTGCCCGTAACGTCGGCATCCAACTGGCGGCGAGGGATAATCTCACGGCCATTTTGTATTCTGCGGTGTGGGAGCATGACGCGAATGTCCGCAAACTGATCATCGTCGTGCCAGGCACCGACACCCAAAGCGGCACGGTGGACCTTAAAATTATCCCAGAAGACCGCCGTTCGATGCCAGCGAGGCCTACCAAACAAGATACGTAACTAGCTTATTACCAGTCATTTTTTTGGTTTGATGCTAGAAAGTTGTATAAAATTGCTTGATTGCATTTAATTTCTTGACTCGGGTCGGTTGCTGCGTAGTTTGTCTTTCAAGTGTGCAACTCGTCACACAAACCCCAAAGCCCCGATAACAAAGCTCATTTTTAAAAGTGGGCATTTTAAAAAACAAACTCAAAAAAACCATGAACACGATTCTTAAAAAACTAGCTATCACTCCCAGCGTCGCCGCGGCACTGCTCGGATTGTCCACCGCATCAAACGCCACCATCGTCACCGTCAGTCCAAACTTTACTAACGGATACATGGAAGTCTTCGAACTCGATGGCACCGGTGGACCGAACTACAGCGCCTTCCAGTTTGCAAGTGGATGGGCTGTGTCCGACATCAAATCAACAGTGGGAGCATCCAGCATCGTTCTGGAAGCGAATTATAACACTTATGCCGATAACGCAGGAAGTGACTACTGGCGCAACAACGGCGGTGCGGGACCCGGCGGGAATAAGTGGATGATCGCATCCACCTTTGCGGCATCGTCAGCGACGTTTTTCACAGACAATGTTTGTAACTTTAAAACAGAGATCTCCAATTATACATTCGCGCCGGGCTATATTGTGAGAGCATTCATCAAATGCTTTGCGGGTGACTACTCTAGCAACAATATACTGTTCTCGGATCCGCTCACCGCCAACTCGGTGGTGGACCTAACCCTAAGCACCACGGGATGGGCGAATGTGCAATACGGATTTGAAGTTCAGGGAGTCAACGCGAATCCTGCTTTTTCTCCAGGGTCGGCCACCGCGATCGCCAACGTGGTGCCTGTGATCGTCTACGGAATTCCTAATCCTGGGTTCGAGACTCCGGATGGCGCACAGTGGGGGTTCTCCCAAGCCAATGGCCACATTTACACCTACCCAACAAGTGGTGGTAATCCAGGTGGTTACGCGGTCATCGACGGTACTTCTGCATCGGAATCTTGGTACGCGGTCTTGGTGGCAAACAGCGATCAACAACTCTCGCTGGTCTCGCTGAGTCTCACGGCGGGCCAGAAGTACACGATGGCCATGGACATGAAGCTCCTCGCAGGATCAAACATCGGTGGGCTAAAGGTTGAATACTATCCAGGTGGCGGCAGCACGGGCGATATGTATCCCGCAATAACAGGCGATGGCAGTCAGTGGGCCACCTATTCGTTTCCTTTGACGATCCCGGTGGGGACGACAGGCATAAAAATAGTGCCGCTCTGGGGGTCGTTCTCCTCTGTTGCCTTTGATAACGTGCGCTTCGCAGGTCCGTTTGCAGCAAATATCACTACCGCCAACAGCAACGCATCGGTCTCTTGGCCGTCAGTCACCGGAAGAACTTACCAAGTGCAAAAGTCCACAGACCTCGCGACTTGGACAAATTTAGGAGCTTCCGAGAGCGGTAACGGTTCCACCAAAACGAAGGTAGACCCGATCACTACGACCAAGTCGTTCTTTAAAGTCATCGAAACGACTCCTTAAATCATCCAAGCTTATGAGGGCGGTCGGTGGAAATACCGATCGCCCTTTTTTATTTCTCCGCGCGCTGGTTTCGTGCACCGACGTATGCTAATCTATCAAATGCAACTAAAACTCTTAATGCTGTTGCCCGCCGTCTGCCTCATGACGGAAGCCTCTGGGCAGACGCTACCCGGTTGGACCTTGTCGTGGGCCGATGAGTTTTCCAGCGCGACAATAGATTCTAGCAAATGGGGCTACGATATTGGCGGCAACGGCTGGGGTAATAACGAGCTACAGTATTATACCAATCGTTCCGAAAACGCACGCATCGAAAATGGCAATCTTGTAATCGAAGCCCGTGCAGAGAACTATGGCGGTAAAAATTATACGTCTGCTCGATTGCTGACCAAAGGCAAATGGTCTTCGACTTACGGTCGCATCGAGGCACGCATCAAGATTCCAAAAGGGCAGGGGATTTGGCCCGCTTTCTGGATGTTAGGAACAAATATTGACTCCGTCGGTTGGCCTAACTGCGGTGAAATTGATATCATGGAAAACATCGGTTCGCTGCCGTCCACCCTCTATGGGACGGTGCACGGACCAGGCTATTCGGGTGGCAGTAGCATCAGTGGAAGTACGGTTCTATCCGGTGCGGCGTTGGGCGATGATTTCCATGTGTATGGCATCGAGTGGGAGCAAAACCGCATCCGTTGGTTCTTGGATGGGCAGCTCTTTTTCACGGTCACCCCGAGCAGTTTGCCTAACGGCAGCGCTTGGGTTTTCAATCAACCGCAGTTCCTGATCCTGAACGTCGCCGTCGGTGGAAATTGGCCGGGCGACCCGAATGGCTCGACCACGTTTCCACAACGCATGACGGTGGATTATGTTCGGGCATATACACCAACACCCGTCGCTCCTACAGAAGTGGTAGTGACCGTAGACCCAGCGCAAACGTGGCTCGGATACATGCACGTCGCAAACCTTCCCGCAAGTGGTGGTGCCTACGAATTCGGCAGCACTTGGAATACCGCGGAGTTAAACGCTAGCTTTACTGGCGCCACTCTCAAGCTAAGCCCTAACACCATCACAGATCCTGCTGCCTATTGGTACATCGGCGGCGGCGGTCCCGGCAAGCCCGGTAATAAAATCATGACGGCTAACATGTATATAGAGAAAACGGATAGTCTCGCGGGGAAATTGGTGGTCTTTAAAGGTACCGTCGTGGCGAAGACGCTGACCACAGCTCACAACACGATTGCCTTTATCCGAGATTTTGCACCCGACTATTCTTCCTCTAACACGGTGACAACGCCGCTAGTCAAAGGTGCATTCAGCATCAGTCTCAGCACCAATTCCGCGGCAGGCCGCCATGTGCAGTACGGCTTCGAAACAAAGGGAGTGAACGTCTGGGCCACCGATGTGGCCCCCTATGGTTCAGTGCAAATCACCAACGCACCTTTTGCTGCTTGGATAGCTGCGCTCGACTTCTCGGCTTTTTCCAATCCTAATCTAACTTCATCAGGTGACCCAGACGGCGACGGAGATTCTAACTTAAAAGAATTTGCCTTCAATAGCGATCCCCGTTCCGCCGCGATCTCTGGCAAAGTACGATCGCAGTTAGAATACATCGGGGGTACGCAAGCCTTGGTGCTGACTCTGCCGGTACGGGGTATTCCGGTATTTTCAGGAAGCCCTTGGAAATCCGCCACGGTCGACCAAGTGACCTACCGCATGGAGGGGTCCAATGGGCTCAGCGTCTTTGACCAAGCCGTCTCCGAAATCCCCGCCAGCGCCGCAGGAATGCCCGCGCTCAGCAGCGGATGGACTTATCGGTCTTTCCGACTCAACGGTACGGTCGGTGGCAATAACCCGCGCGGGTTTATCCGCATCAAGTTGACGGAAATTCAATGAATATAGCTTCGAAAGGAAAATAATTGCATAAAATTCCTAGACAGGACGATTTGCGCTGTTAAATTCTCTCAACCAACTGAGAGCTTTTAAATTAAATCCATCATTCAAAGCTCCCTAACAAAAATAAATAACCCATTATGAAATTTTCAAAACTCAATCGCGGTTTCACCCTTGTCGAGATTCTCGTCACGATCACGATCATCATCTCGCTGGCCGGAATGACATTTATGGTCGCAAGCCGCGCCAAACAGTCCGCACTTGCCGCCAAGACAATCAATAATCTCCGAGAAATCGGCGCCTGCTCAGGACTTTACATGGCGGAAAACAATAATTTTTACCCGCCCACTTGGGATAACACCAACGGAGCTAACAAATCGTATGCTCAAGTGCTGGACCCTTACATGCACGGCGTCGAAGCATATCGTAAACTCGACAGCAAGTTCATCGGACCGGACAAGCGCATCGCGGTGAAAGTTAATAATTTTTCTCATCCCATCACTTTTACCATGAACCGTGCCGTATCCCGCGACATAACATCATCGAACGGTAAACCACCCAGCGAGCAGTTGGTGCATGCATCAAAAGTGGGAAACCCCACTAACGTCATTCTTATGGCGGATGGCTGCCAGAACCCAGGAAATATGGGTCAAACGAATGCCTCGGCGTATCGCATGTACGCCGAGACGGGTCAGACCGGCCCTCGTGGCAAGGCTGCCCAACCCATCAAAGTTGGACCAAATGCTGACACCTCTGCAGGCGATGGATGGTTCCGCTACCCGAATGACAAGTGCCCAGCGTTGATGTGCGATGGGTCGTCTAAGTCGTTTGCCAAGGGCACGATTTTGAATCGGAACATATGGATCGACGTGGTCGAGTGAATCCTACTGGTGTCTATCAAGGTAATACCATCCTTGAAACACAAGGAATTTAGAAAGCGACTTGATCTAGGTAGGCTTGTCAGAAACTAACCTAGTCAGATAAAGATATTTGGGTTTACAAAGTGTCAGCGATTCAGCTCGTCGATTTGATCGTTTAACGTGCAAAAATCGTAGAGCCAGCCGAATAAGAATAGCCCCCCTGTGATCAGCCAAATGAACCCAGTGATGAATTTCCCCATATAAAAACGGTGAAAACCCAGCATTCCGAGGAACGTAAGGAGGATCCATGCGACTGTGTAATCGTAACGCCCCGTTACAAATCGAGCGTTTGCTTGCCGGTCCATCGATGGGATTAAAAACAAGTCAATCAGCCATCCGACCCCAAGCAGGCCGAGACTTAAAAACCAGATAGTCCCAGTAACGGGCTTACCATAGTAAAAGCGGTGTGCTCCAGTGAATCCGAAAATCCAAAGAAGATATCCAACGGCTTTGCTGTGACTTTTTACCTGCATCGTGGTCATGAATGATTGGTGAACTATTTTGAACGATCACACCACAAAAACCGCATCTAATCCACCTCCCTCTGCGACAGATCTTACAAATGGTTGATGCGGCCGCATCAACCATTTGTAAAGTGGGTGAGAAAAGCGCACGGTGTTGTTACAGATGATTGTTCGGCGGCGAAACTGAATACACAGCGATTGCTAAAGATGCGTCAGAGGGATGGGTAGTCGGTATAGCCGAGCGGGCCCTCGCCATAAAAAGTAGTGGTATCGGCTTGATTGAGTGGCGAACTTTTGCGGAAGCGCGCGACAAGGTCTGGATTAGCGATGGCGGCTTTACCGAAAGCAACTGCATCGGCTGCACCGCTAAGAATAACATCCCTCGCTGAGTCCACAGTAAAATTTTCGTTAGCAATGTAGACGCCGCCAAAAGCTTTTTTAAGCGACGGACCTAAAGCCGGCTTGTCGTGCGACTCTCTGGCACATATGAAAGCGAGTTTTCGTTGCCCGAGGGCACGCACGACGTGATGAAAGACAGAAGAAAGGTTAGAATCACCCATATCATGAGCGTCGCCACGCGGCGCAAGGTGCATCCCCACGCGGTCCGCACCCCAGACGGACGTTACTGCATCAGTCACTTCTAATATAAATCTTACTCGATTTTCGATGGGTCCACCGTATTGGTCGGTACGTTTATTCGTAGAATCTTGGAGAAATTGATCAATGAGATATCCATTAGCGCCATGAATCTCGACCCCATCAAAACCCGCGGTTTTAGCATTCTCTGCTGCACGCTGGTAACTAAGTATAATGTTAGAAATTTCATCAATAGTTAGACTGCGAGGCGTGACAAATTCCTTCATTGGGCGAAGCAAGCTCACGTGACCCGCGGCAGCGATAGCGCTTGGTGCAACAGGTAATTGACCGTCTAAATACACTGGATCTGAAATTCTTCCAACATGCCAGAGTTGGAGTAAGATGATACCGCCAGCACGATGAACCGCCTGAGTGATGAGTTTCCAACCAGTGACTTGCTCAGGAGACCAAATACCCGGAGTGTTTGGATAACCGACGCCGAGTGGT
>VFJU01000254.1 GCA_009885905.1 Verrucomicrobiota bacterium | reverse complement strand
AATGTAAAGCCGTCTTGCAAGCCGGTCCGGAGAGAAACTGATTTCAGGCGAGGAGGAATCCAGAAATCAGAAGCAAAGCCGGTTCATTTAGCCCCGACATCGACCGTTGATCCTGCCCGCAGGCGGCAATCGATCAATACGTGCTGGGCCGAGCCAAAGCGTTTTTGAGACCTCTCGACCAGGCGCTGGGTTCCCGTCGTGCCAATTTCACGGAACGGAATCACGATGGTGCTCAATTCAGGCGAATCGGGAGGAGTTTGGATGCCGTCGAATCCGGTGACAGAAACCTCGCTGGGTACTTTGAAGCCTTTTTTACCAAGGCCCCGAATCAAATTGTAGGCTTGATGGTCTGCCGCACAGACCCACGCGGTGACACCTGCGCGGGTACGCTCGATGGCGTAGGCGATGCTGGACTCGTCGTCGCCCTCTTGTGAGGGGAAAATGTTAACGATATCCTCGGCAATAACAGGCAAGCGGAGGCGGACCATCGCTTCCATGAAAGCCGCGTAGCGTCGGAATGACCAACTCGCCTCGACCTCGTAAAGCCGAGTGAAAAATCCGATGCGGCGGTGGCCGTTCGCGACGAGGTGCTCGACGACCGCAGAAATTCCCTTGTAATGATCCACGTCCACGCAATCGATGCCGGTGTGATCAAATTGCTCAACGAGCGAGACTAGCGGTAACTTGGGCGCCAAGTGGTTAAGCACCGCATCCGGGAATGGGTAAACCAAGAGCAAGCCATCCCATCGGCTACACATTTTTTCAATATTCAGGAAGGCGGGATTCTCCAAGGAGCATTCTTTGGGGTCGATTAAGTGGACCTCGATGTCCGCGCCGTTGAGGTGGGCGCAATCGGTGATTCCCGCGAGGATTTGTTCACTCGGATTTTGATAATCGGTGCGGTAGTATTCCTCCTCCGCCGAGCATATCAGGACGCCGAAGGTTTTTTTCCCCGTTTTTGTCCCGCCGATACGGGGTTTTCTCATTTGCAGGTGGACGTAGCCAACTTCTGCCGCCAACTGGAAAACTCGAGCGCGGGTCACCGGATTGATGCCGGGATGATTGGTGAAGCACCGCGAAACGGTTGCCCGCGAAATACCAAGACGCAGCGCGATTAGCTCTTGGTTGACTTCGGGTGTTGGTTCCTGCCGCTCGATGCGTGAGAGTCAATTTTAAGATAGGCGCTGGCAAGTCGCAATCGCAGATTATTTGATAATTTTGGGATTCTCTGCGACAGCGCAAGCGATATCATGTCGGATGATCGGTGAGGACAACTTTAAAAGTTGCATTAAATTACCTTGTTAACCAAACTCATATTGAAGTGCAGTCAATGCAACAAACTCGATCTTTGGCTCAGTTTAATTTTTTGAGTTTATCAAAGGAAAAATGGGACAAAAGAGAATATCTCGGCTACTCTAACAATAATATGATACGTGCTTGGTTTTTGCTGCTTCCGCTGTGCTGTTTTTTTCCCAATGCGGATGCTGTTGAGACTCGTGTCAGTATCGCAACTCAAGTTGAGCTCAGTTGGCCCACAACCCTTGGGAAGAACTACCAAGTCCAGTCCTCGTCCTCTGCAGGGGGTGGATGGATTCAGTTAGGATCTACAACGGCAGGTGACGGAGTATTACATTCTCTTGTGGATCCGTTACCGTTTGGCCAGCGATTTTATCAAGTATTAGAAACGACCCCGGCGACCGCTTCTAGCATCGCGGGGCCGGTCAACGGTGGATTTGAAACAGCCAGTGGAAGTGCCGCTGCGAACTGGGTGGTTTCAGGAACGCAGCTTCCTACACGCACGGACACAGCTTCGCACAGTGGTTCGTTCAGCATGCGCAGCGCTTTGCTTAACGTCGGATCAACGCCTGCTGAGGGAGGAATCTATCAAAAAATTGTTGCGCAGGGCGGTAACATCACTGCGGGGCAATCGTACAACTTTTCGTTTTGGGCAAAGCAAGTGAGTGCGGGTCCATCCTACATTCAACAATACCAATTGCAATGGCTCAACAGCGCGGATTCTGTTCTTGGCGGTGGGACCGGCCTCGCTAATTTTAATGGCACTCAGGGCGCTTGGATTAAATTTTCTAACAATAACCTAGTGCCTCCAGTAGGTGCAGTGGATGCCAAGGTGATGTTTCGCTTTGTCACTGGAGCGGTGGCGGGTGGACTTGGTGAGGTGCTCATTGATGACGTAGCACTCGATGGAGGAAATTCGAGCCCGGGAACTCCAGAGGTGATCCGCGCATTACCCGTTACAACCCAGCGAATCGCCGCGATCAGTTGGCCGTCTATCTCTGGCACGCTCTATCAGCCGATGGCGACTACAGATTTTGTGACATGGAATGAGATCGCTACGCTGATCACCGGCGACGGTAGCACCAAGGTGATCACCGTTCCGATGAATAAATCCAAAGAATATTTCCGCCTACGGATTCCTGCTGCCGTGATTCTTCCGCCGTCAAACTTGCAAATCATTCCCACGGGGATCGCAAATGCCATCGGTCTGTCTTGGTCTGCAAGTGCTACCACCGGAGTGACGGGCTACCGCGTCGTTTACGGTCTATCAAGTAGTACGATGAATCAATCTATCAATGTAGGAATTGCAACCACTGCCACCCTCACTGGACTTCTTGCCGGTCAAACTTATTTTCTATCAGTAATCGCGATCACTTCTTCGGGTGAAAGCACGTTATCGGGAGCGACGATTTCTACACAACCGGATGCTGCAAACGAAATCGTTGCTCTCTTCAATACCACTACCAGCCTTGAGGCAGAAACCACGGTCAATACCAGTACGGCACTGATCACCCGAGTCGGAGATCGCGCGCGCGACCGGCACGCTCGCGAGGCAATCTATAACTCTTACGATCACTATTTGAGTTGGTATTGGGAAGAGCGAACGATCGGTTTAGAAATCATCGATCGTGTGGCGAAAGGGGGCACGGGGATCACCTTTAACTACAAAACGCTTACCCCTCTCAGTGCGCCAGAGTTTCGCGCGTTTTTCCGTGGCATCGGAACGGTGGCTGAGTACCACTTCAATCTGCTCGCACCGTTGATTGCGCCAAAGCTCTACAGCGCAACGGTCACTACAAAGCCGCCAGAGAATCGTGCGCTACAAATTGGTGACCGTATAGAAATCGAGATAAGTCAGTTTATTCAAGCACCGATGAATGGTCGCAACAACTACTACGGCACCGCCATGCTTTACGTCGTCGGCCAAGGGATCGTTCCGTGGGAGGCTGTTGGAAGTTTGAAAGATTCCCAAGCCCTTCCAGAGCTTGCGTGGCTTGGCGGAAAAACCACTTTGCCCTATCAATATTCTAACGAGCCAGAAGATCGCTTCAAGCAGACGGCGGGAAACATCGCGCCAGACAGTATTCAACCGTTCATGCGTGGGCGGAGGCTACACCATACTGACTTTAGCAATGGGGTTCACTCCGAGCCGGGTAATCCGATTTTTACAGAACAAATTGGCAAGCTTGGTTCTAAGTTT
>VFJU01000520.1 GCA_009885905.1 Verrucomicrobiota bacterium | reverse complement strand
TAGCGTGAGAAAGAAAATCGAAGCGGGTCAGCACACAACCCGATTGCAAATTGGAGCCAGAATGATGGCAAAAAATAATTTGTTAGGCGACAGGGTTCGCCCGAAAATTATAAGAGACAGAAACTATCAAAATATTCTTGCTCTAGGAATTTATACCATTTAGCTTAATAAAATAGGCATATAGTTTTTTTCGAACCGTTTAGTTCGGAGCGCAGATAGCTGTTCAAAAACAAAGACAGGACTCGGCTGGTATCCTCCCAGTATTTGCGGAGGGTCACGGTGATCTTCTCTTCGAGGGCCTCCAGTGTAGGCCAGGCCTTATTGCAGATCGTATCCTTGACGATGTCCCAGAACTTTTCGACTGGATTGAGTTCGGGGCTGTAGGCCGGCAGGGTGATGATCTTGAGGTTTGCGGGTAGCTCGCCGCCTCCATTGCGGTGATGGAATCCCGCGCCGTCCCCGATGACCACATGCATCGCATCCTCATCGCTCGCGGCGATCTGATTGAGGAAATGTACGTCCGCCTCCTTGTTGACCGTCGGCGAGTAAAGGAACTCGCTTGCGCCACCACCCACTTCGAGCGCACCAAAGAGATAGCCCCATTCGAAGCGGCGCTCCACCGGCGTGACCACCCTCACTCCCTTCAGCGACCAGACGCGCCGCACCAATGGGTGGAGTCCATAGCGCATTTCATCGTAAACCCAGAGCTTGATCTTGCGTCCCGTCGGCAATTCCAGCTCCTTCATTTTCTCCGCGAGCGTGATCTTGAAAGCGCTGGCGGCTTCCTCATCCTTCTTCAAGTGACTTGGGCGGGCGACCTTGAGCCGCCCTCCGAGCTTTCCCAGGTGATAGTAGATGGAATTGGTGCCGAATTCAATGTGGTGCTTCTCCTTGAGCCAGGCTTCCGCTTGGCCAGCAGTGCGGAATTCCCCTGCCTTGAGCTTTTCTGTTAGCTCGGCCTTGGCTTCAGCCGTCATCTTGCCCTTTCTTCCCGAACCCTCGCCGCGCTTCAGAAGCGCTTCAATCCCACCATTTCGGAAGAGCTTGATCCAATCATTGATACTGTTTCGATGGCGTCCCACCAAACGCGCCACCGCGGCGATATCCAGTTCGCCTTCAAGCAAGAGTTTGATGGCGAGAAGCCGCTCTTTCTTCCATCCCGTCTTCTCAGCACGGTGCCTTTTGCCGATCCCTGGTGCCTCGTTATTGAAGTCTAGCCTGCCTCGTTTTCTTGCCATGCAAAATCAATACACAGAAATGTGTTTTCGCCTAGGATATTCTGCTAAATGGTATAAGATGATACCGCCAGCACGATGAACCGCCTGAGTGATGAGTTTCCAACCAGTGACTTGCTCAGGAGACCAAATACCCGGAGTGTTTGGATAACCGACGCCGAGTGGT
>VFJU01000332.1 GCA_009885905.1 Verrucomicrobiota bacterium | reverse complement strand
TATTAACCCGCGCAATATTTAGTATGCAATTGGCATAAGTATTGCTAGTATACTTATCTATGGATAAACGGGACGCGAGGAAACTGAATCAGGAAGCGCAACATGAGATAAGGAGGCAGGCGATTAAGCTCCACCTCAAAGGCTTTGGGCCTTCTAAGATCGCCGAGGATCTTGAAGTGCACCGCAACGCAGTTTCGGGCTGGATTAATCGCTATAAAGAAGGGGGAATGAAAGCCTTAAGAATAGGCAAGCGCGGTCCTCGTCCTGGCACGACCCTTCAACTAGACGAGGCGGCCCAAAATACCATTCGCAAACTCCTTGTGGAGAAGAACCCGGACCAACTTAAGCTCCCCTTCGCCCTATGGACCCGGGAAGCCGTCGGCCTGCTGATCACGGAACTCACCGGACAAGTCCTCGACCTCCGGCAAGTTGGGAGATATCTCAAACGCTGGGGATTCTCTCCCCAGCGCCCGATCAAAAGAGCTTATCAGCGCAATGAGAAGAAGGTGGAACAATGGCTAGAAACGGAATACCCGGCCATCAAAAAGCAGGCGGAATCAGAAGGCAGCGAGATCCATTGGTCGGACGAAGCTGGCCTCAAGAGTCATGACCACCGAGGACGGGGCTATGCGCCAAAAGGTAAAACACCAGTGCGTCTCCATAATCCATCCTATGAGAAAATAAACATGATCAGTTCCGTAACCAACCAAGGGAAGCTGCGATTCATGTGCTACGAAGGGAGTTTTAACCAGCGGGTGTTTCATCGTTTTCTCAGCGGCCTTGTCAAGGACGCGGCAGGCAGAAAACTACACGTCATTGTGGACAATCTCAGGGTGCATCACGGAAAGATCATCCGCCGGTGGCTTCGAAGATATACCATGTTTATTGAGGTGCATTATCTTCCAAGTTATAGTCCAGATCTCAATCCTGACGAATATCTCAACTGCGACGTGAAGACCGAACTCGCCAAACGCCCGGAACGTCGAACCAAAGGAAAGTGGCGTGAGAGTGTGGAGGGGGCGCTCGAAAGTATAGCAAACCAGCCTGAGCGGGTAGTCAGTTACTTCAAATCCAGACATATACAATATGCCGCTTAAATATTGCGCGGGTTAATA
>VFJU01000114.1 GCA_009885905.1 Verrucomicrobiota bacterium | reverse complement strand
CCGCGTAGTTTCGCCCGTCCTTTTGCCAAAATACGTGGGAGGTAGGAAAGCCCTTTGATCTCCTCGCCAAACGTAGGCAAGTCATTTGCTGTGAGTAATTTATTGCTAGGAATGCATTTTTGAATGCTCTGGAAATAGTCGCGCCGTGCCGCCGCGACCAGTAGAGCGGTGGAGGGGGATGGGGTGCCGTCCACGCAGAAATCTTCGACAAAGTCGAAAAACTCGCGGGGTTTGCAACCGATCCTCGCAAGGTGCTCATGGTCTTGCGGATTGTAGTAGGTTGCGTAGTCGTGGTTGCCTGATTGGAATTCAGCAACGCAGCGGTCGAATAGGGTGAGAAATGTGTCGTTCCAGTTCATGATAATGCGGGTCAAAGTGGGGTGATGGGTGGGTTAGTCTTCGGCTTGTTTTTTCTTCAGAATCGGTGCGATTTGATCGATGGCTGCTAGAAGAGCATCGTCGGGCATGGGCGTTTGCAGTGCATCAAGCGAGTCATCTAACTGCGCCACCGTCCTTGTGCCAATGATCGCAGAGGTGACCGCTGGCGTGCGCAGCGTCCATTGCAGCGCGAGATGATTGAGGGACGTGTGATGCTCCGCGGCGAGTGCGCCGAGCGCTTGGATTTTTTCTTGCTGGGCGATAACCTGCTCGACTTGGAGGAACCCCTCTTGGCGAGCCGCACGAGAGTCCGCGGGGATGCCACCGAGGTATTTCGGCGTGAGCATTCCCTGTGCGAGTGGGCTGAACACTACACAGCCGATCCCTTCATCTAGCAGATAGTCAAGGATGCCCTCAGACTCTGGCCAGCGATTGAGAATCGAGTAAGGTGGCTGATAGATCACGCAGCGGATGCCCATGTCCTTGAGAATTCTCACGGCTTTTTTGAGGCGCTTGAGCGGGTACTTCGACAAGCCGACGTACAGTGCCTTGCCGCTCGTCACCGCGGTCGCTAGGGCGGACATGGTCTCCTCGAGGCGGGTGTTAGAGTCGGGGCAGTGCGAGTAAAAGACGTCGACGTAACTTTGTCGGAGGCGCTTGAGCGACTGGTCGAGCGATGCGAGAAGGTGTTTGCGCGACCCACCATTGCCGTAGGGGCCACTCCACATTTCGTGACCGGCTTTGCTGGTGAT
>VFJU01000088.1 GCA_009885905.1 Verrucomicrobiota bacterium | reverse complement strand
CATCCTCGCCGTGCCGAAATCCACAGAGATCCAATCGGACTCGGAAGTCGTCTCATTCGAAACCCAACGGTTAGATGGCTTGACCTCATAGCGCCGCTCTCCATCAGAAATTTCCGCCAGCGAGCTGTCTGCCGCAATGGACGAGGCCGAAAAGCTGGGGAATGGATTGCCATCGTTGTTCACCGCGTGATTGACCAAGACCGAATCAGGGTAGGCGATTTCCGCGACCTGCGGTAACTTAACTAACAACTTCTCCAGCGTGAGCGACGTTGCTACACGCTTGCCATCGACCAGCACATGAAAACCACGTCCAAGTTTGTAGCGGTCGCCTTTTCGATCCCAAACGATTGCGAGTTGATGACCACGGTAATTTAAGTGATCCAGCGCAAAATAATCCCACGACGCAGGTGCCAATGGATCCACCACCAGTGTGGCGGCATCACCAGGCTTTATGCCAACGAGACCGGTGATGATGAGATCAGTAAACCCCGAGTGGAAATAATGCTCACTGTGGTTCGCAACATCGTGACCGTCCCAGACGCCGGTATCCGGATGAAGCGCCTCGGCGATGTAAGGCTTGCCATCCTTGCGGTGCGAGATCGCGAAGGTGTGTAGCAATTTCAAGTAGTCCTCTCGCGAAACAATTTTCTGCGAATAGTTCTGAAGCAAATTTGCCATCGCTTTAAGCGTTTGAGTCGTAGCAAAGGGCCACGACTGACCACTCCACCAACAACATTTGTCCTTAAGTACAAACATTGGATCGTTGCGCTCAATCGTCGACGGCCCATAACTTGCTTGAAAATATGATGAGTCTGTTAGAAATTTCCATGCGGATTCATAGCCAGGGTCTGGCAGGTTGAAAGCCCACGGGACGTAGCCGTGCAGTTCGCGTCCATGCGAGTTACCAGCGAACCGTCCGGATTGATAGGTCAACGAGTGCTTCTCCACCACCACCCCTTCCGCATCCACCTCCGCACGAGCGGACATCGGAAAAAAGAATTCACGCTTGGGATCCCAGAGTTGCTGCTGAATGCGGCGCTTGAGTGCACCAGCTTTCTCCCGGAAGACCTCACTGGATTTCAGATCACCCGCCAACACGGCAATCTTCGAAATCGCCACTTGATCAGCCCACATGTAAGCATTGAAAGAGGGTCTGAACGCTTGCTCGCCACGCATGATGTCTTTGGTCTGGCGACTGTTGACGTTGAACTCCATCCCGTCGTCATGACCACTTTGCCAGAACATTTCCATCTCAGGAACCCAGCGACTCGCCACCCACCCATCGTAATTCTTCACAAGATCCGGCAGGAGATCGGTGATGAATTTTTTATTCGGATAGACCTGCTGCACCGCCCAAGCGGAGTCTGCCAACCAACTTGAATATCTTCGCGGTTGCGCACCAGAAGTGTGGAACCAGTAGCGCAAATAATCTCTCACGTAGCGAGGGTCTCGCAACCAGCGAGCTTCGTAAATCTGGTGACCTGACGGACAAGAAATGGCGCCGTATGCTCCAGACCAACTTGGACGATCAATGAACTCAGAGAAGCTATAACCGCTGTCCGGAGAACCATAAACCAAGTGCTTGATGAGCAGTTCCCAACGATAATAATACGTGGTGTTAATCTCCTCGTCTGGGCACTCGAATGAGGGAATTTTTTTTTCTAACCATTCAAAATCACGGTTTTCCCAAAACGTCTGCTTGTGCAAAAGCATCTTGGAATCCAGCACTTGCGCACCCGCAGCGCTAACCATCGCAAGAAGCGGCGCCATCCATCTTGAGAGCATCCTTCGTGAGCACCAGGATACCAATTCAATTTTCACTCGCCGGACTTGTTCTGGAAGAAGCTGCGTCGTCACCCGGTAAAATATCATTGGTAAGGCGCTTAGCTCCGGCATCTGCTAGATTACTT
>VFJU01000053.1 GCA_009885905.1 Verrucomicrobiota bacterium | reverse complement strand
AGGTGAAATGCAACCAAGCCGCCCACCCGGTCTCCGGTCCGGTCTCCGGCTTTTTCACCGACCTTCACCCCAAAAAACAATTTCCTGGCAACGCCATTCTACCTGGCGCCATGCATCATCATGGGATTTCGCATGTTGTTGCTTGACCCCGCCAATTCACGCCGCCAGTGTGCCGCCCCGCCGATTGCCCCGATGGCAGCGGCGTGTGTCTTAATCGAACTAACCTAACGCTCAGCCATGGCCGCGAAGATCTATACCACCAAGGACGCCTCGATCGTTCCTCTTAAAAAGAAAACTCTCGCCGTGATCGGCTTCGGCTCCCAAGGCCATGCCCACGCGCTCAATCTTAAGGACAGTGGCCTCAAGGTCATCATCGGACTCTATCCGAAATCCAAGTCCCGAGAAGTCGCCAAGAAACTCGGCTTTGTAGTGATGGACACCGCGGAAGCCGTCAAGGCCGCCGACGTCATTTTCGTCGCCACTCCGGACACCGTCATTCCTTCAGTTTATAACAAAGACATCGCGCCTAACCTTTCCAAGGGTAAAACGCTGCTTTTCTCGCACGGATTTGCCGTGCACTTCAAGACCATCACCTGCCCCAAAGATGTCGACGTTATCCTCGTCGCTCCGAAAGGCCCCGGTCACACCGTCCGTTCGCAATTCGTGGCCGGCAAAGGAGTTCCCGGTCTCATCGCAATCCACCAAAACGTTTCTGGCAAAGCCAAACAAACCGCACTGGCTTGGGCCGGCGGTATCGGTTGTGCACGGGCCGGTGTTTTTGAAACCAACTTCCGCGAAGAAACCGTCACCGACCTCTTCGGCGAACAAGTCGTCCTTTGCGGCGGGACCACCGCACTCGTGAAAGCCGGATTCGAGGTGCTTGTCGAAGCTGGCTTCCAACCCGAAATGGCCTACTTCGAGTGCCTACACGAACTCAAGCTCATCGTCGACCTGATGAATGAGCAAGGCATCGCCGGCATGCGTTTCTCGATCTCCGAGACGGCCGAATACGGCGACGTCACCGTGGGTCCGAAGATCATCGACGCCTCCGTCAAGAAGCGCATGGTTGCCCAACTCAAGAACATCGAAAACGGCAAGTTCGCCAAGGAATGGACTGCAGAATACGCAGCCGGCAACAAAAACTTTAATGCCATCCGCAAGGCCGAAGCCCAACACCCGATCGAAAAAGTCGGCGAAAAACTTCGTTCCACCATGAGCTGGATCAAGTCGTCCAAGATCAAAAAGGGCGCGAGCCAAGCGAGCTTCACTTCCTCATCGAAGTAAGGCTTAGGATTGAAAAATTCATCACGCCCACTTCCTGAAATGGAGGTGGGCATTTTTTATGGACCTCATTTTCACTCTCTGAGAAAGGATACATCCACTGCGATTGTGGTCTAGCTGAGACTCGACCTTTCATCAAAGGTCCCTCCTCCCTCTGCTACAAAAGCATCTTGAGTCTGGCTGAGGCTTGGCGACCAATTGCTAAGTTTCTATCACACCCCTCAAAGGTCAGCAAAGTATAATCCCGCGCGTTCCACTCGCTTGATCTAACCATCTCCGTTTGAATGATCAACGAGCGGTCTAACCGATCAAAGCGATTGCCATCCAGCAGCTTAATCCATTCGCTCATGCTACGCCGAGCTGTCACGGCTTTCGCTTGGTTTTTGAATTGCAACTGCGTGTAATTCTGCATCGCTTCGATCCATAAAATTTCCGACATCGAGCATTGCAAAATTTCCTTCGAGCCGGCGAGAGGAATGGAAAAATATTCATGCAGGCGCTGCGCTGGAAAGCGCTCCATTTCTTGATCAGGAGATTTAATCAATCGAAATTTTAGCAAAAGCCGGTCCACCATCACCGCCAACCGCTCTGGATTGACGGGCTTCACCAAATAGTCGACCGCCCCTGCATCGAAGGCGGCAAGCGCGTAATTCTCATAAGCCGTGACGAATACCACGGCGATCCGCGAATCCAAGGACGGAAGCAACTCCAGCCCTATGCGGCTCCGCATCTTCATATCTAGGAAAATGACATCCGGCCTTTGGTGGGCCAAAAACTCCTCCGCACCCGCCACATTTTCCACCGCACCTAAAACGTGAATCTTTGGGTGCGCGGCCAGCAGCGTGCGCATCCGGCGGTTGGCTGCGTCTTCGTCATCGACTAGGAGGGCGGTGATCATGAGGGTCGGGGGGATTCCGTCGCTAGCGGCTGATTCATAGGGATTCGAACCGTTACGTAAACCCAGCCGTCATCGGCTTTTGGACACACCGTCGCTTCATCACCGAACAAAATCTTGAGCCGCTGCTCTACGCTGCTGAGTCCGATGCCAGATGAAAGGCCGCCACCCGGCGACACCCATCTACCGGTGTTGGCCACGGTGACGACCAGAAAGCCAGCTTCCAACTTCGCCGTCAAGATCACCTGCAGCAGCGATGGGCTCGTTTTTGCGCCGTAATTAAATGCGTTTTCCAACAACGGCTGCACTAGCAGCGGCGGCACTAAGACCGAGCGGGCCGCTGTATCGCAGCCGATCTTACAGATCAGGTTATCCCCAAATCGAATCCGTTGAACCGTTAGATACGTCTCCAACGCATCCAGCTCAAGTGCCAACGGCTCCAGCTCCGGCGTCTCGCGCAGCGAAAAGCGCAGGAAATCCGCTAGATTTTGTGTCACCTCCTCCACGGCCACGGGATCGTCCTTGCACGCTAATACCGTATTGAGCGCGTTGAACAAGAAGTGCGGATTCATCTGTGCCTGCAATTGCCGCAGGCGATTCTCGCGTGCCGACACCTCTGCCTTCAGCGCCCGCATCTCGAGGGCGTGTGCCTTCTCCACTTTGAGTATCAATAGGTAAAAACCGCTCCATACCAGCAGCACAATGAGCCGCAGTATCACTGGGTGACCCGTGTTTAAAAAATCCAGGCTGCCGGGTATAGGCAGTTTCAGATAGAGCATCAACGTAGTGATCAGCTGTTCCAAGCCGGTTAGCACCAAGCAAGAAACGACTAACACCATCGTATTTTTCCAGCCTTGTTGATTGCGCAGGAGTGAAGTTCGGTAAACTTCGCGCAAGATACAGGTCATCAAAAAACCGAAAAACAACCGCATCAGCATGACATGCTTTAGCTCTGCTTGATTTGGTTTAAAAATCGAGCAGAGCAAAAACATTACCACCGAGAGGGCGGTCCATAGAACTAGCTGCAAACCCCAGAAAAACCACGTGCGCGTTTGAGCCACACCTAATAAACGAAATAACAAAGTTTTCGGCAAAAACGGATCGATGACCCGCGGCGTAGACTTCAATGTATCGATTACGGTTTTCAATTATGCATGATTCTTACCAAAACTGAGTCGCGTGCAAAGCTAATCTTGAGTGCTAGACCGCATCGCGCGCAGTGGTGCCGAGACTTTACCATGAACCTCGGTCGCACTGCGCGCCTTGCAATCTCAGCTTCTTCTCCGCCTAAATAAGATGATGAATCCTATCCCGCCGAGAAGCGCCACATCGGGCTCGGGAACATAGGTGAGCACCATGTTATTGCCTTCCACAGACAACAAATATTCGCCGGTGAGCGTGGCAGCTCCCGTGTCGAAATTCGCACGATTAATCGTCCAATTGGCCATGTCGAAGCCGGTGATGCCCGCGGTGGTGGTGAGGATCGTCATGGATGTCTTGGTATCGACCAAGTTGCCAACCACACCCCTAACACTAGCGCCTCCCGAACCTCCTGGCAGGGTCCACGACTCCATATCCAAGACGTAGCTACCGTTCGAGCCCGTAAGGTTGAGACCCCCGGTAATCGCAATTTGGTCGTAATCGATGCCAGCAATACCATCAGCAAAGTTTTGCACCTGCCAGTTATAGGTGAAAGAATTCCAAGCTTGGCTGGTTGAGAATCCAAGTGTGCCTGGGCTATTGCCAGGCGCAAGGGTATCGCCCAAGCTGTCGACTAACAGCGCCGATCCAATCACTCCGGAACCACCGAGAACCGCTGGGGCCAATGTCGTACCTGCTAGTGTTAAGCCACCCGTAGAGACCAAGGCTGTAGAACTATTATAAGCAAACTGCGACCCAGCTGCCACCGAGACAGAACTAGTACCAGTGATTGAACCGGTACTCGAAACCTTAACGATGCCAGAGTCTATGCGAGTTGCTCCCGTGCTAGTTTGAGCCGCAGTGAGGTTATAAGTCGCACCGCCGCCGTAGCTAACATCGCCACTTCCCGTCATCGGCGTGGCCAAAGTGCGTTCGCCTGATGTATAGCTATAGGAAAGACTACCCAAGTTGGAGATATTACCCGACAAGGAACCCCCTTCGCTGATGTTCAAACTGCTACCAGCATTTAGATTGGTTCCACCGCTATAGGTATTAGCGGCTGTAATATTGTACGTCGCGCCACCCTTGAAGTCGACTGAACCCGCACCTGTGATAACGTTTGCTATATCAAGGCTGCCAGTGCGACTGAAGTTAAGGCTAGCTCCGGAATTAACAACAATGCTACCGGCCACAGAACCCGCGTTAGTTCCATTACCAATCGTCAAAGTCCCTTGGCTAACTGTGGTCGTACCCGTGTAGGTGTTCGCAGCCGATAGGGTTGTGGTCGTTCCTGCACCGGTCTTGGTGAGATTCACGCCCGTTCCGCCGAGGATCGCCGAGACGGCACCCGTTCCGGTCATCGCGTAGGACGAACCCGTCAAGACTCCCGTTGTTCCCGTAATCGAACCCGAGGACAGGGTCACTGCGCCCACCGTGTCGCTAAATGTTCCCGTGCTAAGAATCCCACCCGCCACCGTGACCGCTGCGGTATTCGCTAAGCGATTGCTCGCCCCGAGTGCCAGTGTTCCGCTGTTTACGTTTAGTGCGAGCGAGCCGGACGTTCCGTTCAGGGTTGTTGTCCCTGTGGTCACGGTCGTAGTGCCAGCACCGAGGTTACCCGTGACTGTGCCGCCGCTTAGACCGTAGCTCGCCGCGGTGATCGTGCCTGTGCCCGTCAAGGAACCGCTGCTCATATTGAAGCTACCCACCGTGTCTGTTAGTGCGGTACCGGTGTTTAGAGTACCACCCGCCACCGTGACCGCTGCGGTGTTCGCCAAGCGATCGCTCGCACCGAGTGTCAGTGT
>VFJU01000246.1 GCA_009885905.1 Verrucomicrobiota bacterium | reverse complement strand
GGTGGGCGGTTGGCTACAGTTTAGTTTTCGGCAAAAGCTTTAATTCGCCATTCCTTGGTGGGACGGAATTCTTTTTCCTCAAGGGCGTGACGAGTGCGCCGAACACAGATTACTGTTACTGGATTTCGCAAAATGTGTTTTCAATGTATCAATTGATGTTTGCGATCATCACCCCGGCGTTGATCATTGGAGCCATTGCTGAGCGGATGAAATTTTCCGCGATCATGGCTTTCATTTTCATCTGGATGTTCGTGGTTTATATCCCAATGGCCCACATGATCTGGGGCGTGACCGGATTGATGAACGGAGTTTGGAATGGGGACGCAGCGGTTAAGGCCATCGACTTCGCGGGTGGTACCGTCGTTCACATGACCTCTGGTTGGAGCGCGCTCATTCTCTGCATGATCCTCGGCAAGCGTATGGGCTTCGGTAAGGAAAAAATGTCCCCTCATAGCATGGTTCTCTGCATGGTGGGTACAGGAATGCTCTGGGTTGGTTGGTATGGATTCAATGCGGGTTCTGCTCTAGCAGCTGACGGCGTCTCCGCCAACGCCTTCATGACCACCACACTCGCGGCAGCCACGGCCGGTTTCGTTTGGGCGATCTTGGAAAAAATTCTCAAAGGTCATGCATCCATTCTCGGCATGTGCTCGGGTGTGGTTGCGGGTCTTGTTGTGATCACTCCCGCTTGCGGATTTGTTGACGCTACCGGTGCGATGATCATCGGGGTGCTTGCGGCAATCGTTCCTTACATCTTTGTGATGCATGTCAAAGGTGCACTCGGTTACGACGACGCACTCGATACGTTTGGAATTCATGCGATCGGTGGTACTCTCGGCGCGATTTTGACGGGTGTGCTCGCCACGAGTTCTGTCAATGGAAATCTAACTGAAGCAAATACTTACGCAGCGACTAATGGCTTGGACAAGCTCGTCGCAAATGGTGGATTACTTGGCCAACAGTTGATCGCGATTGGCATCACGTTAGCGCTCTCTATTATCGGAACAGTTATTATCGCCATGGTGGTGAAAGTATTGATCGGTCTACGTCCTACTTCTGAAGCCGAAAACGCTGGTCTCGACATCAGTGACCACGGCGAAGAAGGCTACGACTACTGAGTTTTGTTTTATGATTGCGCGGGCGGATCGGTAACGGTCCGCCCGTTTTCGTTTGCAGCGCGGCTTCAATCAGGTTCCTCTACTTATGTGAAGCGTCATACTCTACGATACGTGCTCGTTTTTTGCCTCTTGGCATCCGCAGTCTTTGCTGCGTGGACTTGGATGCGGCCTTACGCATGGGGGCTTGATCCGAGAGCACGTGGGGAAGTTGTTTCGGTTCTCGTCACGCAAGATCAAGCGTATTTCTGGGTGAACGTGCATTGGAAAGCGAATTCCGATCTGCCTCATCATCTACAAAAAAAAGTCTGCCTTGAGACATCACACGGCGTAAAGCTTGACCCTGCCGACACTACGTTGGTGGGTTCTAACGAAAAGGTGATCACCGAAATTTGGTGGAAATTCTGGTTGAACTCAGAAGACCTTGATGGATTTCTCACTCTGCATGTGAACGACGGTTCCCTCAGTATCAAATCTGAAAGTGGTATTCCGGATTTAGGGAAATCCAATTACCGCAATTTCACCACGAACCAATGGTAACGAACCAATGATCTGGCTTCTCATAGACAACTCAAACACGCGTACAAAATTTGCACTCGGAAATGCTGAGTGTTTACTGTCATGGCGCGAGGTTCTAATGACGGATGAGATTTCATTCGAGACGTTAGATAGTTTGTTAGAAAATATTGTATACGATGCGGTGATGATTTGCTCCGTGGTACCTCTCAAGGCAGCGATATTAAATTCCTATTTTTTCTCGAGGTGTCCGTTGCATTTTCTCAGCCACCTGAGTCCGCTTGGAATGGGAATTGACTATCCGAATCCCGAACAGATCGGAGCAGATCGCCTTGCCAACTCTGCAGGTGTGTTGTCCCGCCACGGGGTGCCTGCCATAATTATCGACTTTGGCACAGCAGTGACATTCGACGTGATCTCTGCCGAGCCAGCCTATTGCGGGGGTGTAATCGCACCAGGCTTGGGCGCGATGTCGGGCTATTTATCCAAAAAAACCGCGTTGCTGCCTGTCATCGAACTCTCCGAACCTTGCTCCGCGATCGGTAAATCCACGGTTCACGCCATGCAGGTGGGTGCTATTTTCGGCTACCGCGGTCTGGTTAAGGAGATCCTTGCTAGAATTTGTCAAGAACTTCCTGGTCAACCATGGATCGTGGCGACTGGCGGCGATGCAGTTTTAATCGCTCATGGGGTTTCAGAAATTTCAATCGTCGATCCCGACATCACGCTCGACGGACTTCGGCAGGTGGCAGCACGGGTTTTTTTGTGACTGTCGCGTCGCAAAAAACGTGCCATTTGTATTTGATGCGATAGGTCTTTGGAGGAAATGAATGGTGAACCTTTGACGATCGGAATTGATTTTGGTGGGACCTCGGTGAAATTGGCGGTCGTTTTTCAAAGTCACATCATTGATCACGCGCCACCGATTGCGACCCAAGAGTTTGATGGACATGACGAGCTGATATCTGAAATCGTCCGCTCGGTCGAAGATCTGCGTGCACGTCACCCTAACATTGCGGCGGTGGGGGTTGGGATGCCAGGTTTTGTCGATTTTGAAAAAGGTTTGGTGATAAATCTAACTAATGTTAGGGGATGGGCGGAGGTTCCGCTAAAAAAAATTCTCGAGGAAAAAATCGGCCTGCCAGTGTGGGTCGATAATGATGCAAATTGCATGGCGATCGCGGAGTGGAAATGTGGCGCAGGAAGAGGATTTCGGCATGTGCTTTTTGTTTCTTTGGGAACCGGAGTGGGTGGGGGAGTCATCGCAAACGGTCAGATGATTCGTGGAGCTTGCTATGGTGCCGGAGAATTCGGTCAGAGTTCGATCGACTACCAAGGCCTGCCTGGCAATTACGGAAATTTAGGGGCTTTAGAAAAATACGTTGGGAATCGTGAAATCACTGCCAGTGCCCATGCGGCTTATGCGGCCGTTGGAATTCTAAAGTCGCTAGATGATTGTTCTCCTGCGGCCTTGGCAGCAGCAGCTCACCAAGGGGACCTGATTGCGAGTGATCAGTGGAATGAAATTGGCCGAAAATTGGCCACAGCGGTGATGAATGGTTGTTGGCTGCTCAATCCAGAAGCGATTGTTATCGGTGGCGGCGTCGCACGTGCGGGAGCTTTGTTGCTGGAGCCATTTAAAAAATATCTTTTCGCTCAGCTGTCCGGTAACTTCAAAGACCAGTTGCGGATCATGCCAGCTGCATTTGGTCACGAAGCCGGCGTCATCGGTGCAGCGGCTCTTGCGAGAGATTTTCTTGTCGAAGGAAAATGATTTTTTTACGAATACTAACTGAAAATTAACATGAAAAATACAATGCAAACAGATCGCCGCCGTTTTGTGAAACTCAGCACGCTCGCAGTTGCGGCAGCAGTGCTGCCATCTACTGCCAAGGCCAGTTCAGTTGCGCCCTATCAGTTGCCCGCGTTGCCTTACGCATTCGATGCATTGGAACCCCACATTGATACCGCAACGATGGAAATTCATCATGACAAACATCATGCTGCCTATATTAAAAATCTCAACGCTGCCCTCGCCAGCGCTCCGGCCCTCGCTCAGGTGCCACTTGATGAGCTGCTTAAGAGTCTTCCGGCAGTTCCTGATGAAGCACTGCGAACCACACTTCGCAACAATGGAGGCGGTCACTGGAACCATGATTTTTTCTGGAAAACTCTCGCGCCAGCAGGAAAATCAGGCGTGCCTTCGCCAGATCTAACCGCTGCTATCAACGCGGCATTTGGTTCGATGGAAGCATTCAAAATAGCTTTTGGAGAAGCCGCCACCAAGCGCTTCGGTTCTGGTTGGGCTTGGCTCGTCGCGAAAGATGGCAAACTTAAAATCACTAGCACCGCCAACCAAGACAACCCGCTGATGAAGGGTATTGTTCCAGAAGTAGATCTTGGCACGGCGTTGCTAGGCCTGGATGTTTGGGAGCACGCTTATTATCTCCACTATCAGAATCGCCGCCCCGACTACATCGCTGCTTGGTGGAATGTGGTGAACTGGGCTGCGGTGTCTGAGCGCTTCAAAGAGTCATCTTGAGGACAAACCTATCTTTCTCAAGCTTCCGCAAGTTTGCTCAAATCCCATGCTGGCAAGCCGAGTTCAGCGTTGATTTCGTTGAACTCGCCGATTTCAGCCTCGGTGAAAAGCAATCCGCCAGCTGCGTCCGAGCGTTTGCGGGCGCCAGCTTCGATTTGGCCGGGGAGCATCGATGCCTCATTGCCGTGGCCTAGAATGTCGTCGATGACTGCCTTGAGGTTTTGAATCTGATTGCGACCTTGGGCGAAGTTGCCGCCGGAGATCGCGTCAGGGTGGATGACTTGGAAATAGAAAACCGGTGTGTTTTTCTCACCGTCTGCGGTGAGCTTACGACCACGGATGGTTGGAAGCGATCCGCCGATGAGTCCGCCAAAAATTTCGTTGAGCAGCGACATGCCGTAGCCCTTGTGACCGCCGAAGGGGAGAAGTGCGACGACTTCGTTAGGGTCGTTCGTTGGTTGGCCATTCGCATCGACCGCCGCGCCGGGAGGAAGCATTTTTCCCTCGCGCTTCAAGGCTTGGACGCGACCCATGGCAACGGTGGAGGTGGCCCAGTCCATGACGATTGGAAATCCATTCGCTTCGGTGCTTGGGATACCCCACGAGTGCGGGTTGGTTCCAAGGGTAGGAAATTTTCCACCGAACGGTACCACTTCTGCTAGAGCGGATGTGCAGTTCGTATAAGCATAGTAGCCACGCTCTGCGGCTTCCATCACGTAGCCGCCGCCCCAGAGGTAGTGGAATGCATTGTCCACCGCGATTTGGGCGATACCGTATTGATCGGCAAGCTCGATGGCGCGGTCGATGGCGCGGTAGGCGACCGATTGGCCGAGCTTTTTGTTAGCATTCCAGCGTTCAGAGGCCGGGAAGCGCGATGGTAAGACCTCGATTTCCGCGCCCGGAACACAGCCACCTGCAGCGGAACCAAATAGGTGGTCAAGGTGCAAGGCCTTGAGTGCGTGGTGGGTGCGAATGCCGTGACGGGCGGCTTCGGCGGCGAGTTTTGCCCCTTCTGCGGCTTCATCGGCGGTGTATCCGCGCGATTGATAGGCTTTGGAAACAAGGTTGTCGTGGTCTTTGCGTGGAATGACGAGAAATTCTGACATAAGATGGATGGGGCAAGAAGGTGTGGAGACTGGCGAAATTTCGTCGCATGTCTAGTCAGATGAAAAGCGGAAAATCCTCAGCGGAGTTCCGTGGACGATGAAGGGCCAGTTCATTCATTTAAAAAATCCCCGCCTCGGACGCTAAGACCAAAGCGGGACTTTTTTATCCATTCGATGAAATTAAAACCGATCTGCCTCTGCGAGATCAGCGGTCTAGAATCGAGTTCCAATGCTCAAGGTTGTCCTTCTGCGATTCGAACAAAGCGGTGGTGTCCTCGTGGATGGTGATAGAGTTAATTTTGTCACCCTTGGCGATTTTATTCACCACGTCTTGCCCTACGATGACTTCGCCGAACACCGCGTGTTTGCCATCGAGGTGCGGCGTAGGAAGGTGGGTGATGAAGAACTGGCTGCCATTTGTGTTAGGCCCCGCGTTGGCCATGGAGAAGATGCCACCCTTCGTGTGCTTAAGCGAGCGGTCGATCTCGTCAGCAAACTTGTAGCCAGGACCGCCGGACCCGGTGCCAGTTGGGTCGCCGCCCTGAACCATGAAATTGGCAATCACGCGGTGGAACGAAATACCATCGTAGTAGCCACGCTTCGCGAGGTTGAGAAAATTGGCGGTGGTCACTGGGACTTGCGAGGCGAAGAGCCGTGCATTGATGTCGCCAGCGGTGGTGTGGAGTGTGATTTTGATGTCAGACATGGCGTGAGGAAACACTGGTTTGACCGATCTGGCAACTCATGCGTTTGCCAATACCCAACCATATTCTCCGGCGATTTGCTGCTCGACAGGCCTCTGGAGGTCATCTGGCAGGACACCCCACGTGTAAGTCTCAATTTCGTAGTGCTGACAGGCGAGCGAATGCAACTTTCTCCAAGCAAGCACAGACAGGGTCTCATCGCGAGTCGAGCGCAGCGGTGCGGCAGGTTCTGCGTCGAGCGGAATATGGAAATGGACACGCATCTCATCGAAATTGTTAGGATTTAAAGCTCCACATGCCAAGGCTGCGAAAAATTCTGGTAGGTCGATGAATCGTGTAATCTCGAGTCCAGCACGAAGCAGGACTTGGTGAAAATAGACCGGCTCGTTGAACGCTTGAAGTGATACAAGCGCGGAGCGATCACGCGGATCTAGAGCAATCGCGCTTGATAGATGGATCTTCGAAATCCGGATGTTTGCAGTGATTAAGGCATTGAGAGACGTTAGAGCTTCATCGTATTGCAGCGCGAAGTGGCAGGCGTCGTAGTTCACTCCGATTCTGCGTTGGATGATCTTTGAATCCTCGGCCTCTGCGTGCAGTCGTTGGAAAAATGACAGAGTTTCTGCTGTATTTTCAAAGTGGCCTAGTGGTTCGGGTTCGAGACCTAAATGAAAATCATGACCAGTTTCCTCTGCGAGATTATCTAACCAATTCGCAAGCTCAACACGATTTTTACGTATGACTGTTTCATCCGCTTTGAAGGATTTGTGCGAGCCCGGTAGCGTTGATACCGATGCACCGGTGTTGGGTCTTGCGATGCCGGCGAGAATTCGGAAAAGGTCTTTGGTGTACTCAATTCGAGCTTGCTCGGTCCAGTCTGGCTTAAATACCTGCTCTTTCACCCGAGTGCCGTGAAAACTGCCATATGGAAATCCGTTAATGGTAAAAACGTAGGTGTTGGTTTCATCTAACCAATTTTTAAATTTTTCTAAATTGCCGTTTTTCAGTAACTCACTCGCGGCGATCGCGGAAAGCCTCAATCCGATGGCGAATGCCTCGTCCACACGCATGGTGTTTGATTGCCGTAAAAGCTCTCGGACTGCTAGAACGTGTGTGGACAACACAGCAAAAGTTTCCACCCAAGTTTCTGCTGGGTGGATGTTCGTGCAATAAGATAGATGATTTTCGCCGAATTTCACGAGGGGTGGTTCACGCACTTCTTAGTTCATGTCTTCGGAGACCCTGGCATGAATCTTGCCGACTGGCTGAGAAACTTAAGTGGATTCTTGTAGACGACTTGATCGATTTGCTCAGCGCTGTGATTGCGGCGTTTCATTTCTAATGCACATCGCGGCACAGCGAGCGGATCGGAATGGCCCCAGTCACAGGCTGAGTTCATCCACAATCGGTCAGTGCCGTAAATTTCTAACATGTCAATGGCTCGGCTTGGAGTGCATTTGCTTTCCGGATAGAGCGTCATGCCCGCCCAGTAACCAGCATCAAGCACGTGGGAAATCGTGTGCTCCTCGACGTGGTCGATGATGACTTTATTGCGGTCAAGCTTGGAGAACGATGCAAGCGAATCGAGGATGAGGTGAGTGCCTTTAAGCTTATCCTCTAGGTGCGGCGTGTGAATGAGGATCGGCAAGTCGCGATCGAGAGCAAGTTGCACGTGCTCCTCGAAGATTGCCAACTCGTTGCGAGTATTTTTATTTAATCCAATTTCTCCAATCCCTAACACTGTAGGGCAATCGAGAAACTGAGGGATGATGCTCATCACTTCGCGCGCAAACCCAGGATCATCGGCTTCCTTCGGATTGATGCACAGCCATGAGTAATGTTGGATACCGTATTTTGCGGCGCGCTTGGGTTCGTAATCAGTGAGCTGGCGGAAATAGTCGTAAAATCCGTCGGCAGACGAGCGGTCGAAGCCCGCCCAAAACGCTGGTTCGCAGAGGGCCTCACAGCCGGCGAGTGCGAGTTTCTCATAATCGTCGGTGGTTCGACTGACCATGTGCGCGTGTGGCTCGATGTATCTCATCACGAATGGGGAGTGGTTGTGGGGCGAGTCGCTCCAGAGGCCCCCTGAAAGGGCGCGGTTTGTGGCAGGTCGGTGGACAGGTCTGAAAAGGATTCTAACACCACTTTTGCGCGGTCGGAGCGGTCGCTAAGGAGAATGGGTAGCGCGGCTTTTAATGCTTCGAGGCGATAGTCGTCACCGCCGTGGTGGCGGTCGACTCGGTCGAGAAACGCAGCGAGATTGATGAGCATGTGGCGCGCATCGATGAATTGGAGGTCGAGGATTTCCTGCTTGCTCGGCATGACCGGAGCCTAGTGGTGAAATTTAAAATTTCTATCTCGAAGAATATGAAAATTGATCATGGCTTGCTAGGTGCGAGGCAATCATGTGGAGTTGCGGCGTGTTTGCAACTTACGTGCACGATTTAAATCCCGTTGCCTTACCTATTTACGGTGGTTTGGCGCTGCGTTGGTATGGTTTAGCCTACCTGATGGGATTTGTGGCGGGCTTCTTGCTACTTAGGAACCTAGCGCAGCGCGGACTTTGGGTGCTGAAGCCGGAGAAAGTTGGCGACTTCATCGCGGCTTGTGCCTTGTTCGGAGTGTTTCTGGGCGGGCGTCTTGGCTACATATTTTTCTACAGCCTGCCGAGGGACGGGTGGGAAACATTGGTACGTGATCCACTGTTAGTTTTCCGTGTTTGGGAGGGTGGAATGGCGAGCCATGGGGGAATTCTCGGGTTGGCAATCTTCACTTGGTTTTATGCCAAAAAGCACCACGTCTCATGGGCGGGTTTGGCGGATGGCCTCTGCGTCGTGGGGCCACTTGGGTTGTTTTTTGGAAGAGCCGCGAATTTTATCAACGGCGAACTCTACGGTCGAGTTGCCAATGGCGTGCCGTGGGCAGTTAAGTTTCCCCAGTCACTGATCCATGAATCTGATGAAACCCAGGCCATGGTTTGGCAAGCCTGTGCGCGTTTGGATCCTACAATCGTGGATGCGACATCGCTCGATGTCCTTGTGGTCGCGGCCCGCAACAATCCTAAGCTCTCCGAAATCTTGGGAGAGTTTATTTCACCTCGCCACCCATCGCAAGTTTATGAGGGACTGTTGGAAGGTCTTTTCTTATTTGCAATCCTATGGACGGTTAGAAATTGTTTCCCAAAAGCTCCGGAGGGTTTGTTAACGGGATTGTTTTTCGCACTGTATGCGGTTTTTCGAATCATCGGTGAGCATTTCCGTGAGCCAGATGCTGCGATGGTCGGATTTCTAACCAAAGGTCAGTTTTTCTCGGCTTTCATGTTTATCTTTGCTGCTGCATTTTTCGGTCACGCTTGGAAAGTGAGTCACCGCGTTGCCCCTTGAGCCAGCTCGCAGGCGGTGTAGGCCATGCCAATCGCGGCAGCAGCGTCCCCACCGAGTGCCCATTCAAAGCGCGTGGTCACGATGTCAGGATTTAGCGGGTTATGCTGATAGGCTGGCCAAGCTCGTTCTGCGAAGCCTTCCAATATCCATTTCATAAATGAATCTCGGAACGTAGTTTCCGCCAGTCCTCCACCAATCACGACCAAGCCGGGATCGATGGTACGGACCATGTCCGCGATAGCATATCCGAGAATGAATCCTTGTTGTTTGAAAAGTTGAATCGCGAGAGCGTCACCCTTCTCAGCGAAGTCACGAAGTTTAAATGCTTTTTCCTCCACTGGCGTGTCGTCCTGATTGAGCGGGTGACTGGACCACTCCGGCTTGGCGAGTTGCAAGCGCAGTCGGCGACGTAGCGCCATTAACGAGACCCATGCTTCGGCGCACCCCTTGAGTCCGCACGAACAACTTGGAAGCTCGCCATCGTCCTCGCGGAACGGGACACTGATGTGGCCTGTCTCTAACGCTAATCCGTTAGCCCCTTCGTAGCTACGGCCGCCTGGCAGGACCAATCCAGCTCCGAGGCCCGTGCCAGGAGCCACCAGCATGAGGCTTCCGTTGTTATCATGGCGTAGTGCGTATTCCCCTAAGGCGGCAGCATTTCCGTCGTTGGTCATAAAGACCGGAACGCCGGTACGTGTGGAAAGTTTTCCTCGAATGTCAGTGCCTACCCAGTTGTCGCCAAGATTGGCGCGGCCCCATATGACTCCGTCGCTGCTTGGTGCCGGAACGTCTAGGCCGATGCCAGCAATGGCGCCGCGTGCCACGCCAGCGCCCGCAGCGAGTTGGTCGAGGGCTAAATCAAGTTGATCAAAGGTGCCCTCATAGCCGTCCTTCACCTTGCTACGTACTTCTGTTAGTGGTCCGACTTGTTGTGAAAGATGATCGACTAGGACGGCTTTCACTGTCGTACCACCGATGTCTAGGCCTGCATAATAAGTCGAAGTATTATTCATGGTTCGTGACCGTGTTTTGAGTTGTTTGATGTGTCAAGGAATTGAACGTTTTACAGGGATGTATGTTGCAAATTGGTGCGATTTCAGAAGGGATTTCTTGGTAGTAAGACAAGACGCTGCAGGCATAATAAATTGTGAATTTGAATCGAGTCGTGATCGTGGGTGGGGGAGTCATCGGGCTTTGCTCAGCGTATTATGCATTAAAACGTGGATTTTCAGTCACGTTAATCCAGCGTGAGCCTCTAGGTTCTGATAGTTGTTCGATGGGAAATGCAGGCATGATTGTTCCAAGTCATTTCACGCCGCTTGCCGCTCCGGGCATGATCGCCAAGGGATTAAGATGGATGCTTCATCCTGAAAGCCCGTTCTACGTCCGACCTCGAATGAATCTTGATCTGTTGCGTTGGGGATGGCTTTTCTATCAGCACTCGACCGAAAAGCACGTCGCCGCATCTCGCGAACTTCTGAGGGACATCAATCTGGAAAGTCGGCGACTATTCTCCGAGCTTTCAGACCAAGAAGATTTTGGGCTAGAGAAGCGGGGACTGCTGATGTTATGCAAAACCGCTAAAGGTTTATCTGAAGAAGCGCAAGTCGCGAGCGAGGCTCGGAACCTTGGTTTGCAGGCGGAGGTGTTTGATTCTGCCGCGACGGCGTTGCTCGATCCTTCGATTACGATGAGTGTTGCCGGAGCGGTCTACTTTCCACAGGACTGTCACCTGAGTCCGAGTCGGTTTATGGCATCCATACAGCGCCGCTTCACCCTCGCAGGAGGGATAATCGAGAGTGACGTCAACATCGATGGGATTGAAACTCGCAATGGTCAAGTCGTCGCTGTAAAGGGCGCGGGGCGGCGCTTTGAGGGTGGAAAATTTGTAGTTGCCGGAGGTTCATGGTCTGAGGAAATTTTGAAATTACTTAGAATCAATTTACCGCTTCAAGCCGGCAAAGGGTATTCACTGACACTTCAGAATCCGCCAGAATTACCACGTATTTGTTCGATTTTCGCTGAAGCAAAAGTGGCGATTACGCCAATGGGTAAGAGCCTGCGTTTTGGTGGTACCATGGAAGTGGGTGCTGCGGACTTTTCGGTCAATCCTGCTAGAGTCCGCGGTATCATCAAGTCGGTGGCTCAGTACTTCCCCAGATTTACTGAGGATGATTTTCGTGAAGTTAAGCCGTGGGTCGGTCTGCGTCCCGTGCCGCCAGATGGGATTCCTTACCTAGGTCCTGTACGGGGATTTTCTAATTTATTTCTCGCGAGCGGTCACGCGATGATGGGGCTAAGCCTCGGTCCAGTGAGCGGACGCTTGGTGG
>VFJU01000550.1 GCA_009885905.1 Verrucomicrobiota bacterium | reverse complement strand
AGCAACTTTTCTGGTGCGAGGGGGTTTCGTGGGTATAATAATGGTCGCTTGATTCATCGGCTATTTTTGATAACGTCTGTCATCAAATCTGATTTGCGATCATCATTTTAAATTAGACTCCCATGTTAGTAATATGAAATATTTAGCGTTTCGTGGCTGTTGGTCGGTAGGCTTGTTGGTTTTTATTCTCGGAGGATTTGCCAAGGCTGCCCCGATTCTTACCTCGTGGTTCACCGAGAATTCTTCGGTGCTGGCTCGAGTGATTCAGACGAAAAGCACCTCGACTCCAACGGTGAACACCACGCCTGTCACGGTGTGGCCGAGCGCAGGGATCACCAACAATAACAACGGTGGTCTTGCGCAAACGGTGCCCGTTTATGCCGATGTTCAGAGAATTCGCTACACTTCCACGAATGTTTACATCAACTCAAGTGGACTGGCTTCTTACACGATGGGACCTTTCCTGACCAACGGAACGAATCTTTTTGGCTTTTGGCCAGTGACGCAGAATTTCACGATCCAGTTGCCTTTAACTCCTGGAGCAGTTCCCGTGGCTAAAGCCGTCCACGGAGGCGGTCCGATCGGGGTGATGGTGAATGGCGTGGTCATTTATGATCTCGGCGATGCTTTCGGATTTGTGCAGACCGCTTCATCGCCCGCGGTGACGGGTAGCGACTCAATGGGTCAAACGAATTCGACGCACCCATGGTGGCGTGACGCTCTTGCGGTGGAGGTGGTGACATTCGATCCGGGGTTTGGGCATCAACCCGGCATCAATGGCCAATACCACTACCATGCGGAACCGAAGGCTTTGCGTTATCAACTCGGAGACAACATGCAGGCGACCTACGACTCCGTCAATCACACCTACAATTACACGGAAGACTATTCTAACATTCACCACTCACCGATCTTGGGATGGAGTTATGATGGCTTTCCTATTTATGGTCCATATGGATATTCAAAGCCGCTTGATTCCACCAGCGCAGTGACTAGAATGCGCAGCGGTTTCGTGCTTCGGAATGGCCTGAATGGAACGACCAACATCGCCATTACCGGTCGCACGACGCTACCAAAATGGGCGGCGATAGCAGAGGGCTTTGCCACCTTAGCAAACTACACTGGAATAGGTTCTGGCTACTCCAATGGAGATTACATACTCGCCACGGCAAGCCTCTACGGCCCTGCCACTTCTTATACGAATGGGGCTACCACCTACTCAAGGGGTCGCTATATCGGTGACTACGATTTTCTGGGTGACCGTGGGCAAACTCAGGGATTTACAGGGACTTTCGACCTTGATCAATACAACGGTCGGACTTGCGTGACGCCAGAATTTCCAAGTGGCACTTATGCCTACTTTGTCACCATTGACGCCAATGGTCTTCCGGTATTTCCTTACATGTTAGGGAAGCAATATTATGGTACCAGGTCAGGGACGAGTATGAACGTAACGGTGCCCACGACCGGTGTGACTGAGTTGTTTAACGGTGGTGGTTTGAATGCCAAGGAGGTGATGAGTGCACCGACTGTTAACTCCTCGACCGGCAATGTCACCCTCACATGGAGTAGCGTCGAGGGGGGGACTTACCGAGTGGAGGCTTCCACCAATCTCCAAACATGGACGACGTTAAGTTCGGCCTTACCTGCTGCGGTGAATACGATATTACCCGCGCCAGCAAACGTCGTCACGCAAACGTCGTTTATTGACGTGGCTTCTTCGCCATCGAATTCGAAGCGTTTTTATCGTGTGAAAAGAAACTAACATTTCTGGCTTATCTGGCGGTTCAATTTATTTCATCAATTCGTGAGGCTCTATTTACTAACCCTTTTCATTGCGGGCACCCTTGCTTCACATGCCGACCCACGTCTGACGTCGTGGATGACGATGAATTCTGCCAAATACGCTCGTGTCACTCAGACCACGAGCACTGAACCCGTAAGCACGTGGCCTGGTGTGGGTATTCCTAAAAATAATGCTAGTCCAATACAGGCGGTTTCGGCGTATGCTGATGTCCAGCAAATTCTCTATTCTAACAACTTTGTTTATGTTCGTTCTGCTGATCTAGCAAGTCACCCGATGGGTCCTTGGTATAAGGAATATTCCAAAACGACGGTGAATGGGTTATGGCCTACAAGGCGCTCGCTCACCTCCAAGATTCCACGCACACCCAGTCCGCTTGCTCTTCCAAATCAAGTGGCAAACCAGGTTGGGCAAGGACCTGTGGGTGTGTTGGTGAATGGAGTGACCATCGCCAATTTGGGTGATGGGCAAGGGTACGACACAGCATTGGGAAAAGATGCGGGCGTGACGACAGGGGGAATTCCCGGCAATCAGAGTGATGTTTGGATTCGTAACGCGACGGGTGCTGAGGGGCCTATTCTAGATGCTGGGTTCGGGCATCCTGCCCCAGATGGTGGGTACCATTATCACGCCAATCCGCGTGCTCTTCGCTACCAACTCGGCGACAATCTAACTTATTCGGTCAGCATCCATCCTACCACGGGTGTAAGGACAGAAACTTATACGGAAAACACGATCGGCCTTCATCATTCTCCGATAGTGGGTTGGGCTTATGACGGTTATCCTATTTATGGACCTTATGGGTATTCGGTTGCGATGGATGCCACTAGTCCTATCCGTAGAATGGTTTCAGGGCACGTGCCGCGCAATGGACTTTATGGTACCACCAATTTGACCACCCAAGGACGGCATTCTTTGGCACCATGGGCGGCATTATTTCACACGTTCACCACGGCACTTGCGACAACCGACTACATATTGCCTACTAACAGTTACGGGCCGAATGTTTCAGATAGTTTTCCGATTGGTTGGTATGCCGAAGACTTTGATTTCCTGGGTGATCGGGTTAAATCAGGTGGACTCAACTATCAGCAAGGCGTGGACTACGACCTCGACAAGCCGAACGGTCGAACCTGCGTCACACCTGATTTTCCGGGGGGCACGTATGCGTATTTCATCCCGGTAGACTCGAGTGGTGTACCTGCTTTTCCATTTTCCATCGGTCGTTATTGGCATGGCAGCACCACAGGTGGGCGCGTTATGAATGGAAATATTACAGAAACAGTCACGATCCTCTACACGGGTGGTCCGAGTACGCGTGAGGTTATGGAAGCCCCGGCGGTGAATTCCAGTACGGGAGAAGTGACGTTGACGTGGAGCAGCGTCGAAGGTGGGACGTATCAGGTTGATGCGTCTGACACTTTGCAGGCGTGGAGCATCCTCAGCGCTGCGAAACCTGCTGCATCGAATGCGATTCAGACCCGTTTCAAGGAGACCGGTGCATCGTTCTTACATCCCAATCGTTTTTACAGGATCAAGCGTACCAGTCTGGCGACTTACGATCCCGCGTACACGGGACAGTGAGCAGATCCGTGGGTGAAATTTCAAGTTAAGCATTCTCAATGCGGTGAGATTGGTGCAACTTACGTTTTCGTTCGCTTCTAAAACTAAATTTCCTCAAATGCCCCCTCCACAAAAAGGCTACAAAGTAATCAACCACCGTGATGTTCAGTATCGTTGGATTATGCAGAATCGGCGCGGGGTGAACGAGTTGGTGATCGAGGCCAGTGCTCCGGTCGATGGTCAGATACTCACGGCGGAATTGCCTCGGGTGGTGAGTTACGACATGGTGACTGCGGCCATCGATTTCGGAAATGCGAACGGGTGGAAACCTAACGATTCGGGTCAACCTTTTCGCTGTAAGTATTTACGCAAATCTTTTCAGTTAGAAAATGATTGAACAAGTTTTGCCAGAGCGATGACTCATGGTGATCGGATTTCATAAGCCCTACGGTGTCCTTTGTCAGTTTACTCCTGACCAAGTCGACCAGCGAACTCTTGCGGATTTTGGTTTTCCGGCAGAGGTCTACCCTGTTGGGCGGTTGGACATGGATTCGGAAGGCCTATTACTGCTCAGCGATGAACCTGGATTCAATAACCGCTTGCTCGAACCTAAGACCGCGCACCCTCGAACTTATCTAACACAAGTTGAAGGAGTGCCCACGGATGAGGCATTGGATCAACTGAGGCGGGGTGGACTCGTCATTCAGGGACATCGGACCTTGCCCTGTGCGGCGCGAGTTCTCACGACAGCGCCAGATGTAGAACCTAGAAATCCACCTGTGCGATTCCGTCAGAGCATCCCGACGGCGTGGTTAGAATTACGATTGATTGAAGGAAAAAACCGGCAAGTTAGAAGAATGACCGCTGCGGTTGGATTTCCTACTTTGCGTCTAATTCGCACGGCGATAGGTCAGCTTGCCTTGGAAGAAATACCGCTAGGAACTTGGCAAGAATTGACGCCGGAAAAAATTCGTCGAATTTGGCAGAAGCGGTGAGGGGAGTCCCAACCGCCGCCCCGATCACTTTAGGCGATCGGAGCAGCTACACACTATGCTGGGGGGCCCAACTCCGGATCTCAGAATCACGGTGTGGACTGGAAAGCGATGTAGCTAAGAAAGCATAAAATCTGGCACCCGACAACCTACGCAATCGCGTCGGTCACCACTCGTCGGGGTTGGTCAAAACGTGACCATTCGGAACTTCAAGATCGCACTTCAAATAAAGCACGCCTAGAGGGGGGATCACATCGACGCCAGATGCCTGACCGTAGGCATAAGTTCCATTGCTTGGGCAGATGGGTAGCATCTCCATGAAGCGTCCCATGCCGATCACTTGGTTCTTGAGATTGATAACGGTTCCACCCTCTAGAATCCCATATAAATTCGAGTATCCACGAACGCCTTTTTGGACATTCTGAATATTGAGAATGCACATCGCTCTGTCTGAGCCTCGTTTCCATGTTCGCGCTGCGATGAAAAGGATCAAAACCAATGACAAGAGAACCGCGATCACCACGGTCAGTTCCAAAATGGTCACGCCCGAGGAAGAGCGGTGCAGACGTGAGTTGCCGCGAAGACGACCGGTGTGGCTCATCGAGGAGTGCATTTTAGATTTGAATCGCATCGCGGTGCCGAATTTCTTAATAAGGTTTATTAAATTATTAAGGTATATCAACTAAAATAATTGGATAATTCGCTAAATATGCAGAATTTATGATTTTCTTGGGGGGTATATCGGACGTTTGATCTAAAAATTCAACATTGGCGTGTTGGCCTTACTTGGCCGTTTGATTCGGTCCGGTGCCTGATTTTAACATTATATTAGCAGAAAATTTACCAGTGGCACCAGTGGTTTGAACGGTGCCAGAGAATTCGTGTGGAATTCCTCTAGACTGGCGTCGTAGCTAACGTGGCGTGATTCATTTCCCAGCCCGTCGCCGCCAGTTTCATCCAGACCGGTTT
>VFJU01000042.1 GCA_009885905.1 Verrucomicrobiota bacterium | reverse complement strand
TCAGTCGTGTTCTGAAAGCCGACGCGATTGAAGGCATAGGTCAGCGGAGTTGTGTCCGTGAATGTCATGTTGGCAAAGTCGAGATTGTCGGAATTGCGCTTGAGCGAGGTGGTGGTCACTAACGCACCTGAACTATTGCGTGCGATGTTGACGGTGAAATTATACTGGGTGTTTGTGAGTACGACTCCAGATCCCATGGCTGCAGCGCTGGACACCAACGCAGTCGCGCCGGTGGAACTTGAAAATGCCCCAGTGTTGCCACTTGTTCGTTCGTACAACGTGCCAGTGCCGGTGGATCCCGTGCTAAAGGCAAAGTATCCGAGCCAACCATTCGTGGTGGCACTGCTGTTCACATTAAACAGGCCGAAGCGAAAAAAACCGCCGCTGGTGCCCGTCACATTGGCTCCTGCAAAAGTGGCCGAACCCGTGAGTGTGATGGCATCTCCCGCAGTCGCGAGATTGATGGTGGGGAAACTTGCATATAGGTTTGAGGCCCTTGCATTGTCTGTCGCACCACTGCCCCATGTAGGCGATGCAGTGGTTTGGTTGCTTAGGGTGGTCGTGGTTGACGTTGTTGCCCATCCGGTGACGGTTGCCCCATGGGTACTGAGGCAGGTGCAGAGGCAAATAAAGAGGCTGATGTGAATGAGTCGGGAGGTTGATTGGATTTTCATAAGCTACCGTAGCTCTCATTATTCCTATACCTCGGCAAGGAGATATAATTCATATTTTCTTGCCAACTAGCCGAAAATAACGACTAGTAATTGCATGCACCGACTCCACCGAAATTCTATCGCCGAATTGTGCGCTGAGCATCTGCGCAAAGGATTGCGTTCCGGTCGGTGGCGGGAAATGCTGCCCGGTGTAGCTCGGTTGGCGGCGGAGTTTGATGTTTCGCGGGACACGATTCGTGCCGCATTGCGTTTACTTGAGGCGGAAGGATTACTGAGTGCGCAGGGTTTGGGCCGCTGTCGTTCCATCACAGCTCAGGCAATAGGACACCGAACGCTTCGTGTGGGGATGCTGCTTCATGATGATTTGTCCGATGAACAGAACAAGGTAGGCCAAGTCTTGTTGCAGATCGAGAGGGATGTTAGGTCGAAAGATCACGAGTTGTTTTATCTGCCCAAAACCCAAGTCCAACTTGGGCACGACGTAGGTCGAATCACCCGTATGCTCGGCCAACACCCAGCCGATGCATGGATTCTGGTGGCGGGTTCTTACGAGTTGTTAAAATGGTCTACGTTACAGTTAACTCCCTGCTTCGCACTATATGGGCGTGCATTAGGGCTACCTGTAGCCAGTGTCGGGCCAGATAAGCTATCGGCCTATGTTAGCGCCACACGACGACTCCTCGAGCTCGGGCATCGCCGCATCGTGCTGATCGCACGCAAGGCGCGCCGCTTGCCGATACCAGGAAAAATAGAACAGGCGTTTCTAGATGAGTTGGCCCTTCACGGGCTATCTGCCGGAGACTTCAATCTGCCGGCGTGGGAGGAAACTCCCGAAGGATTCCATCAACTGCTAGAAAGTCTTTTTCGCTTAACGCCTCCAACAGCGATGATTATTAGCGAGACGGCCCAATTCATCGCCACCATGGAATTTCTGGCACGGAGGCGCCTCCATGTGCCCGAACAGGTATCATTGGTTGCGACCGGTGATGATCCTGCGTTCGCTTGGTGTCATTCTGGCATCGCCCACATCAAGTCGGACTCGAAGCCCATGGTTCGGCACGTGGTTCGCTGGGTTTTATCAGTTAAAAAAGGACTTCCAGACCGCAAACCCAGCGTGGTACCTGCCCAGTTCATAGACGGTGGCAGCATTGGTCCGGCGTGGAAGGGGTGATCAAGAAATTGAACCCTGCCACTTTTTCGTCTCCTCGTTTCTTGTGACGAATTGATGTATTAATCTAGTCGGTAATTTCGGCTAGTTAGCGAGGAAATATGGCAGATATAATCTTGCGGACGTTAAAAATAATTGGTTTTTGAATGGTTTTCTTATTCTCCCCTTTGGTTAATTGTTAACTAAAAAATCCACGTTTAACGCTCTGTAATCATTCACACTCATGAAATCCATAAAAATACCCACGCAAATAAAACTTTTCGCATTCGTGCTCGCTGCATCTCTGGCCAAAGCGGGACCAGTCGCAGGACCTTGGGCGACAACGTCAACCACCACCATCCTGAGCAACACGGCTACTGCCTCACCTACTTGGGGCAGTGGTGCGGCAGACAATGCAAAGGCCTCAAACCTTTATGCGAGTTTCCCTTCCATCACCCTCGCGGCCGAGGGAGATGCCATCACACTTACGGGTTCGGCCACTTTTGCAGGAGCCAGTGTGACGGGCACCAGCGGTGGGTTTTTTCGCTTCGGCCTGTTTAATTTGAACAGCAGTGCCACCACGAATGGTTGGCTCGGCTATTTTGCCTTCAACACGGGATCCATCAGCACTGGCACGATTTACGAACGGAACAGCCCTAACACTGGTGCATTTTCGAGTTCCACCGGTGCCACCGCGTTGGTGTTCAGTGCTGCAGGCATGGGATCGGGGGTCGTACTCACAAACACCCAGTATAATTTCACCGTCAACATCGCACGCAATGCTACAGGTGGGTTGGTGACCACCACCTCGCTTAAGCGCAATTCCGATGGTCTCGACTTTGCCAACATGACATTCACGGACACAACTCCACTGACCTATGTCCTCAATCGCGTCGGCTTTCAGAACACGGGTGATACGAATGCGGACCAGATTCTAATGAGTAATGTGGATGTGACCTTCACGCCAGGAAGTCTAGATCATTTCACCATCTCTGGGATTTCTGCGAACCAGACGGTAGGCCAAGCGATCACGGGTGTCACCATCACTGCGAAAGATGCCAGTGAAAACACCGTGGCATACAATGGCACGTTAGCCTACAGCGGCACGGCTAATATTACGGGAACCTCTGGTAGCTTTACGGCGGGTAGCTTAACGGGAGTGAGTGTCACACCAACGGTGGTTGGGGCAAGCAAGACCTTCATCGTCACAGGGGCGGGTAAGACCGGTACGGCGACTTTCAACGTGCAAGCCGCCGCAGCAACGAGCCTCACGGTTTCTGGCTTTCCCAACCCACAGTCATTAGGCAACGCGGGCAGTGTCACCGTCACCGCGAAAGATACCTATGGTAACGTCGCTACCGGATACACCGGCACCGTCAGCCTCAGCACTGGCGATAGCGCTGCCAACTTGCCATCGAACTATACTTTTGTTGCTGGAGACGCTGGAGTGCACACCTTCAGTGGAGTCATCTTCAATACCGCCGGCATGTTCACTCTCACCGCAACAGACACGGTAAGTAGTTCAATCACTGGCAGCCAATCCGGCATTGTCATCTCTGCCAATGATGCCGCAGTGAGCCTCACGCTTTCAGGTTTTCCTAGCCCTCAAGCGGCAGGAGCAGCGGGAAGCATCACGGTCACGGCAAAGAACTCGAACGGTGCGACCTCCACAAGCTACTCAGGCACCGTCCACTTTACCACATCTAGCACGTTGGCTGGCTTGCCCTCCGACTATACCTTTGTTTCTAGCGACAACGGTGTCCACACCTTCAGTGGAGTCACGCTGAATAGCGCCGGCAGTCAATCCATCACGGCCACCGACACTGTCAGCAGCTACGTGACTGGAACCCAATCTGGGATCACTGTGACCGGGGCCAGCGCGAGCGGCTTTGTCCTCTCAGGCTTCTCAAGTCCTCGCGCAATCAATGTCCCCGGCAGCATCACGGTCACCGTTGTGGATTCATATGGCAACACCGCCACGGGATACACGGGAGCTGTCAATTTTACCAGCAGCGACCCCATCGCGACCCTGCCTTCCAGCTACAGTTTCTTGAGCGGAGACGCTGGAGTGCACACCTTTACGGGACTTACACTGAATACCCTAGGCACCCAATCGGTCACGGTCTCAGATGCCATTTCCTCTATCAGCGCCACTCAATCTGGAATCAGCGTCATCAATCTCTCGAACTTTACGTGGGCCGCCGCCATCGCTGGTAATTGGAGTGATAACACCAAGTGGACCGCTGATTCGGGCGCCATAGCGGCACCGGCAAACGGTGGAAGATCGGACTACAAACTCAACTTCGCCCTACCAGGAGCCTACACAACAACTCAAGATCTAACGGGTGGTTTCCAAGCGAATCAGCTTAATTTCTCGAGTACAGGCGTCAGTACTGCCACCGTTACAATCGCTGGCGCCAATGCGATCACGATGACCAGCGACGGATCCAACAACCCACAAATCAATCTAGGTTCAAATACCACCGCGACCATCGCGCCGCCTATCGGCCTCGCATCTGACACGAGCTTTGGAGGGAGTGGTACCGGCACGCTCACTCTGTCAGGCTTAATTTCGGGTTCTGGCGTATTGGTTAAGAACGGTCCGAGCAAGGTGTCGATCACTGGTTTGACCAATAGCTATAGCGGCGGAACTATCGTCAATGCTGGCACCTTGTCAGCAGGCGTTACGGATACCACACCTGCCACCCTCGGCACAGGACCTGTCACCGTAAATTCTGGTGGTATTCTCTCCCTAGAGCGGGGAAATAGAAGTAACGCGGTCTCACTTAATGGCGGCACTATAATTTCAAACAATGGGTTTGGCTGCAGTCTCAGCGGAAGCTTCGCACTTAGTGCGACCTCCACCATCCAGACATCTTTCAATATGTCCATCAATGGCATCACCAGCGGTACTGGCGGTATCATCAAGACTGGCAGTGGTCCACTTTCGCTGACCAACTCAGATAACGCTTTCACGGGGCCGGTCAGCATTCAGGCAGGAAAAATTCTCGCTTCCACGATTAACAGCGTCGTTGGAGGTAGCGCGACCAGTGGTCTTGGTGCACCCGTGACGGTGGCTGACGGAACGATCTCCCTCGGCTCGGGTAACACATCAGGCACCCTCTTTTATCAGGGTTATGGCGAAACAACGGATCGCGTCATCAATCTTGCCGGTACCACCGGGGGTGGGATTGTTGAACACTTTGGCAGCGGGCCCCTTAAATTCACGAGCGATTTTACAGCGAGCGGTCTAGGAATCAAAAGCCTCACTCTGCAGGGCACGGGATCGGGCATGGGAGAAATCAGTGGGCGCATTGTGGATAGCACATCTGGTACCACTTCCCTTGTGAAATCTGGCTCTGGCGGTTGGACGCTTTCTGGAGCAAATTCCTACACAGGCAGTACCTCAGTCACTGCCGGGACACTGCTTATCGCCAAACCTTCCTCGCTCTACAGTGCCGTGGAGGCCAATTGGACGGCTGCAAAAATCACGGTTTCCAGTGACGCGACGCTCGCAATCAATGCGGGTGGTAGCGGTGAATTTAGCGGCACCCAGATTGGAACCCTGCTCAGCAATCTCTCCGTCAGCAATGCCAACGGACTTAAAGCGAATGCCTTGTTTGGTATCAACACTAACAATGCACCAAGTGCGGTCACGATCAGTTCTCCGATCAGTAACTCAACCGGCACCACTGGTGGCGCGTTAGGCGTGATGAAAGACGGGGACGGAACCCTCGACCTTACTGGCACTAATACCTACAGCGGTACTACCAAAATCAGCCAAGGCACCTTGAAGGTCAGTGGCTCTGGTCGACTTGGAAGTGGCGGAATTTATGCGGGAGCCATTCAATTTGGGGTAGGAGCAAACTTCGTCTTTAGCAGCTCCGCCGATCAAACATTATCGGGCTTGATCGATGGACAAGGTACTATCACGCAATCTGGTACAGGAACTCTCAGCCTCGTTGGTGACGCACTCAATCTTAACAGCTATGCGGGAATCACTGTCAACAGCGGTATTCTTGCGGTCAATGGCTTTGCGATCGATGATCTAACGACACTCGTCATCAACGGTGGCAAGGTCCAACCCACTGGGGTGGAAACTGTGGATCAGCTCTACTTTGGATCGGTACAGAAAGCCGCAGGAACATGGGGTGCCTCGGGATCAGGTGCGAC
>VFJU01000324.1 GCA_009885905.1 Verrucomicrobiota bacterium | reverse complement strand
GGTTGTCGCCGGCGGGGACATCCATCGCGGGCTCGAAGTCACCGAAGTCGATGCTCGCCATCGACTGCTCGACGTGGAGTTGCCGCGGTTTGCCATCGAGGCCGAGACGGTTCCAGTCGAAGACTCGGTAGGTGGTGTCTGAGTTCTGTTGGATCTCGTGAATGAGGAAGCCCGCGCCGATGGCGTGAAGGCGGCCGGAAGCGATGAAGATAGAATCGCCGGACTGCGGGGTGATGGCATGCACGCATTGCTCGACGCTTCCGTCATCGATGGCTTTCTGGAAATCCGCCTTGGTGACGCCTTGCTTGAGGCCGACGTAGAGTTTCGCGCCGGGTTCGCAAGCGGCGATGTACCACATCTCGGTTTTCGGTTCGCCGCCGAGTTCCGCAGCGAGATGGGCAGGCGGGTGGACTTGGATCGACAGGTCGTCGCGGGCGTCCAGCACCTTGATGAGGATGGGGAAACGCGGATGGTTTTCGTAACCGTTACCGAAAATCTCCTCGCGGTGGGAGGTCCACAGCTCATGGAGCGTTTTTCCGGCAAGCGGTCCTTCATCGACGACGGATTGCTCTCCCTCACGATCTACGATTTCCCAGGACTCGCCGAAGGGACTAACGGGATCGGGCAGGCTGCGGTGGTAGACGCGTTCAAGTTCGCGTCCGCCCCAGACGCGTTCCATGTAGAGGGGTTTGAAGGTGATAGGATTCATGAAGGAGATTGAATAGTTGATGGAAGTGGGGATTGCAAATCCCGATAGGCTCAGATGGGGTAAGGTGGCTTATTTTCAATCTTTAAGACGGGCGTCGCGGATCGCGTTGCCCATGGCTGACTTCGTGCGGCTTTCCGGAGCGCTGATCCCACATATGATCGAGTGAATTCAGAACCTATTTGTTAGAGCAAGAATATTTTGATTATTTCTGTCTCTTATGATTTTATGCGTGCCGTAACCATTCACGCCGATGGCGACAAGTGGGCGGACCGCAGCGGGTCAGCCCTACCTCAAGGAGGGTGGGCGTCCCGCCCACCAGAATTCATAATACCCGGTAGGGCTGGAATTCTTCCTCTTCTCTTCTCTCACACAGGAAGAGCTCCGCACCGCATCCGGCAGAGCCGGAGCTGCCATCGGCGCGAGCAAAGCTTCGCGCACTCCGGAGTGCGGCACGCTCTGCTGCCGCCAACGGGAGATGGAGCTCTGCTCCATGCGGTGCGGAGCTCTTCTTCTTCTCCTACACTCGGTAGGGCTGGGCCGCCGCGCCCCGCCGAGCCCATGAAAGGTAGGGCGCTCTCGCCGAGAGCGCAGGCGAAAGAGACGAGAACGTGCAGTCCAAGAAAAGTCGGAACGTCTCCC
>VFJU01000532.1 GCA_009885905.1 Verrucomicrobiota bacterium | reverse complement strand
AGCACGTGAAGCGATGTTCTTGGCGTCTTGCAACATTTCATCGAGGAATGCATCGTCATGGCTGGGATCGTGATGGAAGAGATAAAGCCTCTCAGCGCACGCATGAAGGGCAAGTGAAACGACCTCGTCGACGCAACCGTGACCCCAACCGCGGCGCGTGGCAATCTCGCTTGAGTTGTACTGGGTATCCGCGATTAGAATTTTAGCACCTTTGATGAAGTCGATAATCCGTAGTTCATCATCACCTCCTGTTTCGTGATCTGATAGAAAAACAATCGAACCGTTTGGAGTCTCAAAGCGATAAGCTAGGCATCCGCCAGGGTGATTGGTGAAGCAGGCTTGGACTTGGACTTCTCCGACCGTGAAGCGGAGGTCGCCGCTGGTATCGAGATGCTCGAAGATGATTTCCGCAGCCATTCCTCCTAACAGGACAGGAAAGTGACGACTGCCATCCATCTGTTTTTCAAATACGGCTCTCAATCCGTTAGGCTCGGAGTTTTGACCGATGACGTGTATGCGGTTTTGACTTGCGTAGGCTGGAGTGAAAAACGGGAAGCCTTGGATGTGGTCCCAGTGTCCGTGGGTACTGAGAAGAGTGAGTTTGATAGGCTTCTCGCCGAATTCATCAATGAGGGCGGCGCCGAGAGCACGGATGCCTGATCCCGCATCGATCACGATGATTTGACCGGCAATTCTGAGTTCCACGCAGGTCGTGTTGCCACCGACGCGAATGGTCGATGGACCCGGTGTCGGGATGGATCCGCGAACTCCCCAGAAGTGGATGACCGAAGTGTCAGGTGGGTATGATTCAACGGGCATAAGCGGATAATTAGGTAGCGGAGGTAATTTGTGCGAGTTTCTTTGAAAATCAAAGGTAAAGCCCAGTGCTTCACGAACCTTTATACCACGAGAGATCCATGAGATTGACGGTTGTGAATTTTGCGTTACCCCTGCAGGCCGATGGTCCAGAAGTTATGGAGAGAGGCTCGTTGCTCGGCGGTTGCGAGTTTTTCGTTCATCGTGCGGATGCGCCATGCGACTTGGCGGAGCAGACCTTTTAGGACTGAGACTCCGGCAGCGGGATCGGCTTCCAAAAAGCCGTTCAACTCGTCGCGTGTGATTGTCCAAACTAGCCCAGGATTGTGGCAGACGGCGGTCGCACTTGCGGTGCCGGGGTCAAACAGGTTGACCTCGCCGAGCGAATCTCCTTCGCGCAGGGCGGCTAGTAAAATTAATCTCTCGCCTGAATTTGAAGTGATGTGGAGGGACCCCGAGAGGATGATGTATAGAGATTCTTGCTGAGCCCCTTCCTCGATGAGAACATCGCCGGGTTTAGGCCGGAGAAATTTGCCGAAACATGCCAAAAACGCGCGGTGCTCTGAAGATACCTCGATAAGGAAACCGATAGCAGGTAATTCTGATGTTGGAGATTCTGGTGGTTGCATAAAATCGAAGGCTGAGCGACGGTACATCGAACTGCTTGAGACTGAACGTATGCTTGTCTTGCCCATCAATTAGCAGGGATGCTGGCAAATCCAAGGCGAAATTTAGCGAAGCCATCCGTCTGGAATCGTTGATTTCGCTGGTAAGCAGGAGAAAAATGCCGTTACGAGCTTCGACGTCCTCGTGACACGATCCCGTGGGTGGTATTTTGTGCGCCTTTTATTCAACCGATCCGATCAAACTATATGTCCTCCATTTTTCATGCTCAAGTTGAGATTCCTGCGCGGCCAGAGCCCCTCTTTCAATTTCACAGCAACCCTCAAAATCTAACGGCGGTTATGCCGCCGACCTTAAAGTTGGTCAGCTTAAAAACAGATGGCCCAGCGCTGGAGGGACGCATGATCGAGTTGCATTGTCGTGATTTTTGGGTCATCCCGATGCGCTGGACTTGTCAGTGGAAGACAGTGAGGCCGCCTTATCTGTTAGTGGATGAGATGGTCAAGGGTCCCTTTAGCGTTTTCATTCACGAACACCGCTTCGAAGCGCATGGTGCGCACGCCAGCATTATGCACGACACGGTGACCTACGAGTGGGGTCGCTCGTGGTGGGGGAAATTTGTTTCTGAGACGGCCGTGCGATTCTATCTGACCTTACTATTCAATTACCGTCATCACCGCACGAAGCAATGGGCTCTGGCCTCGGGGAGATCACGGTGAATCTCCTCGCGGTTACACTTTGGCAGAGCCGTATTCTGCGAACGACGCGCGAGTGCCGACTACAAGCTGCTCAGTGCAGGTCATTTTGCAGCCGATTCACAGAAATCCGGTTTTACTCCAACCCCGACGCCTCAAACCAAACGCCCAAGGCGCTGACCTCAATGAGAAATATTGAATTTGTGATTTCTAACGATTGGAATGTAGATTGTAAATGTAAATACTGACCAAGTCCCATGAGTTCGTATCAAACCAGACACACCCTACTGCATCGCGCTCGTGACCGGAGCGACGAGGCCGCTTGGGCGGAGTTTACGGGCTACTATCGGGATTTCATCTACATGGTGGTCCACAAGATGGGGATCAAACACCCAGATTCGGATGACCTGGTGCAGGCTAGCTTTTTGAAAGTCTGGAAAAACATTGATCGCTTCAAGGTGGACGACGACCGCGCCAAGTTTCGGACGTGGCTGAGCACCATGATCCGCAACCTCGTGATCAACCACATCAACCAGCGCAAGGGTGCCTTCGAGAAGCAGCGGTCGATGGAAGACAACCGCAACGTGATGCCCGAGTTTCTCCATTCGGTTTCGGAAACTGAAGTGGACGAGGTTATTCAAAAGGAGTGGGAGACCTACGTGGTCAATCTTGCCATGAAGAACATCAAGACTCTGTTCTCGGCGCGAGCCATTGAGATCTTCTCCCAACTGCTCGACGGAGCCGACACCAAGACCATTGCAGAGCGATACGACATCGAGGAAAATTCTGTGCACAAGCTGAAAAACCGCGTTAAAAATCGGTTGATCGAGGAAATTCAACGCATTCGGGAAAATTTGGAATGACTGAGACAGGACATCAGACCCCGGAGCCGGACTACCGACTCACCCAGTTTTATACCGAGTCTCAGGAGGCGACGCTGAGCCCATATTCGCCGATTTTCGATGAGCTTCAGGGACTGACGAGCCGCTACATCAAGCCGCAGGTCATCGCCAGGGGCGGACTCAAGCAGATCCTGCGGGTGTTCGATCTCAGCACGGGACGAAACGTGGCCATGGCCAAGCTGCTCGCCGACGCGCCTCAGGAAATGTACGAGCCGTTCCTGCGAGAAGCGAGGTTGACGGCTCTTCTCGAGCATCCGTATATCATCGCCGTCCACGACATCGGTGTCGGCACGGAAGGCTTGCCCTATTTCACGATGGAGCACAAGACGGGCGATTCTCTGGGTGAAATCATCAAGCAGCTGGGATTGGGCAATGCCGAATACCTTGCCCGCTATGACCTCAGGCGCTTACTGGTGATTTTCATCAAGATCTGTGATGCGGTGGCCTACGCCCATTCGAGAAATGTCCTGCACCTCGACCTCAAGCCGGACAATATTCAGGTGGGCGACTTCGGCGAGGTGATTCTCTGTGACTGGGGTCTGGGCGAAATCATTGGCTTGGAAGTGGAAGTCAAATTCGATGAATTGCTGCTCAATCCCGATCTACTCAACAATCTGACGCTGAGTGGAACCATCCGCGGCACGCCTGGCTACATGGCACCGGAACAGGTGGATGACTTGGAAAACACCGAGCGCACCGACATCTATGCCCTCGGCGCGATTCTCTACACCATCCTCTCCCACCATGCACCGACCGATGGCGACGAGGACAAGAATTTTGAAAAAACCCGCAAGGGGGAAATTCTGCCACCGCGCCTTCGTTTTCCCACGCTGGATATTCCGGAAGCCCTGAATGCGGTTTCCATGCAGGCCTTGGCACGGGCTCCTTCCGAGCGCTATGCCACTGCGGATGAATTATCCGGCGAGGTGCGTCATT
>VFJU01000156.1 GCA_009885905.1 Verrucomicrobiota bacterium | reverse complement strand
GTGCCGGTGGCGATGAAGCATCCTTGTTTGCAGCAGAACTGATGAGAATGTACCAACGCTACTCCGACCTGAGGGGGTGGAAATGTGAACACATCGAAAGCAGTCCCTCAGAGGTGGGTGGTTTTAAAGAGGTGATTCTTAAAATAACTGGGCAGGAAGTTTTCCGCTATTTGAAATATGAATCCGGTGTACATCGAGTCCAGAGGGTTCCGGCCACAGAGACCCAAGGCCGAGTCCATACGTCAACGGTTACGGTCGCCGTTCTACCTGAAGCGGAGGAAGTCGATGTTGAACTCAAGCCTGAGGACCTCCGAATAGAAGTTTGTCGGGCGGGCGGTGCGGGTGGTCAGCACGTGAATCGCACTGAGTCTGCAGTGCAGATTTTCCATTTGCCTACGGGGCTTTATGTTCGCTGTGAAGATGGGCGCTCTCAGATTAAAAATAAAGAAATGGCGCTTAAAATCCTTCGATCTAAACTTTATGAACAAAAACTACGCGATCAACAAGAGGCGTACTCCAGTCACCGCCGATCCCTTATTGGCTCTGGCGATCGCTCCGAAAAAATCCGCACTTACAACTTTCCCCAAAGTCGCATCACCGATCACCGCATCGGTTTCACATCGCACAACCTTACTGGCGTCATTGCTGGCGATCTGACCGAGATCACCAACGAACTCCAAAAAACAGAGATGGATGAACGACTTGCAGAAGCGGGTATTTGATAATCAGGCATTGAGTGCCAACTCAGATTTCTTCAATTCCATCACGGTGAGCGGAGGAACATTGAGCAGACAAAGATCGCTTCGGGAGAGATCAAAAAGTTCATGCTCTGAAATTTGAAGAGAAAACTGGTAGGTAATAAAAACGGTGTTAGGACCCATCGATCGAGAAATGCTATCGAGCAATTTTTCACGAAGTTCACTTTCCATGATCGTGAACGGAATGCCGGAAACGATATAGTCGGGATTTGAAATACCCATATCTTTCAGCGTGTTTGCTAAATGCAATGCATCTCCATGAACTACGATGACCCGTTGATCGTAGGCGAATTGTTTTTTGAGGTGCTCGGCAAAATGATCGTCTAACTCAATAAGAACCAACGTCGATTCGCGGTTCATTCGGCGAACAATCTGTCGGGAGTGGCAACCCTCGCCGGGTCCAAGTTCGATCACCACTCGCGGCTTAGAGAAATCGATACACCTGGCAGTTTTTCGTGTTAAAAAACCCGAACTCGGAACGATGTAACCAACTCGAATTGGGTTCGCGAGAACGCGTTTGAAAAAAAGAAGACTCATAAGAACGTGGCAAGGAATTGAATGCGAAACATTGCCAGAGGTCTAGCTCGAGATTTGAAATACACCTCAAATTAGAGAATTCATGTTATTTTTCTACTCGTATTATTGCGCTCGGTTGCCAAGTCGACCATGATCGACCCGATGCGAATTCTCGCCCTTGCCGATCTTCATTACGCGCTCCGTCAATTTGACTGGATCGGAGAGCATTTGAATGATTTCGACCTGTTGGTGCTTGCCGGCGACATGCTGGACTTGAGTTCAAGAGTTGATTTGGACGTTCAAGAGGTGGTTGTGGGTAAATACATGAACCGCTTCGCTTCGAGTCGGGTCTTGTTATCGGCTTCTGGAAACCATGACATCCACGAAACTCTCACGGATGGTGAGCGCGCTGCGGTTTGGATGGAGTCACTGAATTCGTCGACTCTAAAACCAGACTACGAATCCTACGAATGTGGTGACATCTTATTTACCGTCTGTCCTTGGTGGGACGGACCCGAAACAAAACTTAGAATTGAAAACAAACTCGCCACCGATTCTGCTAAGTCAAAAAAAACATGGATTTGGTTGCATCATAACCCACCGGCGGGCACCCCGGTCGCATGGACGGGTCGCCATGACGGTGGTGACTCTGTTGTGATGGAATGGATTCAGTTCTATCAACCCGATATTGTTTTCAGTGGTCACATTCATAACGCCCCGTTCTACGCATTGGGTTCTTGGTACACCCGCATTGGTAAAAGCTTGGTTTTTAATGCTGGAATGCAACTGGGTAACGAGCCAACACATATCATTTTAGACCTAAAGTCGAAGCGGGCCGAGTGGTATTCCCTTGAGTCGGTTGAATTCGTCGAATGGTAATATTAGCGCTTACGCGGAATGCGGTGAGCAAGATTTAATAAAAGCTCATCAACCATACCGAGGTGATCTTTTCGGTCTTCGTATTGGGCTTTGATATCTGCTAGGTATTCAATCATACCTTTCAATCGGAGCGCTAATAACTCAGCAACTGCTAGCGAAAACTCTGGGCGAGACATTAGAAAGTCTTTTCCTGCATGACTCACGTAACAAGTCGTCGGTTCGGTTGCTTCCACCCTTGCCGAGTGAGGCTGATCCAAAAGAACCGCAATCTCACCCAGAATCGCACCAGGTTCACGTATTTTTGCGAGCAAACTGTCGCCTTTACTCACATCAACAGCTCCTGAAATTAAGATATAGAGGCAACCCGTCTGACCTCCGTCAGGAAATAGGGTGTCGCCAATAGCGAAGGATACAACCTCCATGCCTTTACATAAGTTAAGAACATTCTCCATGAATTTATTTTACAGTGCGGTGTGGATTGAATCAAGCCTGTCAAAGAGTATCATTCAATATTCAACGATTAAAATGCCACGCCAATGGCAAAATGGATGGTGCCAACTGGCTCATCAGGCGCTCGCGTGAGGTTGTATCCATATTCAACACGGATGGGTCCGACCGGAGAATCGAGTCGCAGGCCAAAACCTACAGCTAAGTCTATATTGCTGAATTCTAGCGTGTCATACTGCTGTGAGATTCCCCCAGCGTCAAAGAATGTAACAGCTTTTAAGCTGCCAATGATGCTACGTATCAATTCTGCATTCGCGTGCCATGCTGCTTCACCACCGATTGGGTAACCATCCACACGAGGACCAAGTTCGCGTTCAGGGAAACTACGAACACTACGGGCACCCCCATTGAACTGGCGCAAATTGATCGGAAAACTAGAACTATCACCAGAAGGAATAATAAATCCGCATGCTCCGCCTAGGATCACTTGATAATCGCTATTGAGAGAACGGTACCACGCACCAGAGATTTCTGCCAGAGCATAACTGCTAGAACAGTCACCCACGGCTGCGCCCACTTCAAGAGGTATAGCCAAATGCCAACCTTTCGTCGGCAAAACATCATTGTCACGAAAGTCAATTGCCTGAGTCAATCTGAGCCGAGGCTGTGCGTAAACTGTTTCACCAAGTTCGGAAGTAGGAAGCCCCTCCGCATTGATATTTACGAGTGAATACCCAGCAAGTAAATCAACGATGTAGTGGTCTCCACCCACCCATGTGGTGGTTCCATCAAAGCCAGCTGAATAAGTACTGAACCCCTCTCGCCCATCAACGAGTGCAAAAATTCGACCTGTTCCTGTAACATCACTCCCAAACAACCATGGATTTGTTAGACGAGTTTCACCTAATACCCCTCGTGAGCTAAACTCAAATCCAGAGCTGAATCCGAGTAGCTCTCCCCTTAAATTTCTGTCGGTGTAAGTGGTTCTCAGAATAGGTCCGTAATAAGAATCAAAACCCGCTGCGATACTGACGTCTTTCGCTTTTGTTTCCTCAAATAGTAGAGTGACATCGACGTAGTCACTCTGATCTGTATCGATAATTTCAACTCGAGCGGAAGAAAATGCTCCACTACCAAGAAAGCTGCGTATGCGCTTATTCATCGCGACTTCATCATACCAATTGCCTTCCAATTGCCTTGTAAGAGCTTCGACTCTGTTAGTTTTAGTGCGGACAAGACCCGATGCACGAATATCACGAATTCTAACGCGCTTACCCAGATTGATATGAAATGTTGGAACAAACTGCGGGGAAATATGATTGAGTCCCATCATAATATTTGCGTCTGGGTAACCATCACTCATAAATAATTCTTCAACGGTAAGACGCATGGAGTTTAAATTTTTCGTGTTGGCAGTTTTATTTATGTATGATTCGATCGCCGAGTGTATCAATGAAACTTGATTTCTATCAGGGCTGATAATTTCAACATCGTTGATTCGTGATAATGCTCCTTGCTCGACGTGAATCGTTAAATTTACCACACCCGTATCGCTATCAATGCTACGCTCAATGAGGTCTACTTGAGCATTCCAATAGCCTTCAGCATTGAGTTCTTGTCTAACATAATCGAGACCAGTTACCACATCTTCTTCTCTAAATGGTGGAGCCTTCGAAAGGATAGGGCGGTCTTTTTCCGCAGGGCGGGCGTAGAGTTTAGAGAGCTTTCTGGCCTCGGAAGATGGCACGCCAGTGACAGTTACTTTACCGAGAGAAAGCCGCTCGCCTTTGTCCAACGCGAGGATGATTTCTGAGCGATTGGCAACATCCCATTTCACTTGAACTTTGGCGTATCCTTCCTTTTGTAAAACTTGCCGGACTAGAAATGCAGCGTCATCTGCGCGGGAAGGCGAAGCGGGATTGTTTGTGACATGAACAAGGCGGCCCCCCATGAGGTTAAAGACCTCACGCTCGCCTTCGGCCGTCATGCCTTTGATATGGATGTGTGTTTCTGCTACGGAAAAAAGTACCGTAAGAAAAAAAATAACGATAATGTAGCGATGATGGATCAACGGAAAGAAATTCGCCAAATGAAGAGTGCACGAGAGTCACCGGTAGCCCCTACCCCGGCAGATAGGAACCACTTGTCGGTGATCGAAACTGTGGCTGTTGAAAATGACTCGGTGGAATATGGATCCGCTTGATTGAGACTGAAATCAACCTGATCAAGAGTCCCTAATAGAGGTTGCAATTGCTTGCCATAACGAAATCGTCCTCTTCTCAGTTCTTCAGCGAGAAGTTGTAGCGCACGCGTAGAAGCAACTTGAGGGTTACCCAGTCCCTCTGTAGTCGTGCCCGCAGCTAGCAAAGTCATGATTTCATTTTCTGGCAGTGGGGGGTTAGAAGTGAGGATGAGTTGGGGATTGGATGCACTGCCGTAGGCATAAAGGTTCACCCGATACGGTCTGACTTC
>VFJU01000407.1 GCA_009885905.1 Verrucomicrobiota bacterium | reverse complement strand
TAAGTCAGTTTATTCAAGCACCGATGAATGGTCGCAACAACTACTACGGCACCGCCATGCTTTACGTCGTCGGCCAAGGGATCGTACCGTGGGAGGCTGTTGGAAGTTTGCAAGATTCCCAAGCCCTTCCAGAGCTTGCGTGGCTTGGCGGGAAAACCACTTTGCCCTATCAATATTCTAACGAGCCAGAAGATCGCTTCAAGCAGACGGCGGGAAATATCGCGCCAGACAGTATTCAACCGTTCATGCGTGGGCGGAGGCTACACCATACTGACTTTAGCAATGGGGTTCACTCCGAGGCGGGTAATCCGATTTTTACAGAACAAATTGGCAAGCTTGGTTCTAAGTTTATTTCGCGAAGCTGTGTGGAATGCCACGTGAACAACGGTCGTGCTCTGCCGCCAAGCATCGGAGCGCCGATGCTGCAGTCGGTGGTAAAAGTGGGCAGTGATGCATCGGGTAGCATGCACCCCACTCTTGGTGCCGTGTTGCAACCGAAGGTGACCTCGGGCACCGCAGAGGGCGCTGCGGTGATAGCGAGTTATACGACAACTTCGGGTCAATATAACGACGGAACGAGTTACTCGTTGCGTAAGCCAAACTACACGTTTGGAGGCACAACACCTTTGTATTTTTCGGTGCGGCTCACCCCTCCACTTGTCGGACTCGGGTTATTGGAAGCGGTAGCAGAAAGTACGATCGTCGCTCTAGCAGATCCGAACGATGCCAATCAGAATGGAATTTCTGGGCGGGTACAAAAGATAACAGATCCAGAAAATGCCCAGATGCGCTTGGGAAGATTTACGGCCAAAGGTGGAAAAGCGCGGGTGAAACACCAGATTGCCAGCGCGCTGAACACCGACATGGGAGTAACCACCGCGATCTTTCCCGTCTTCGATGGAGAAACGATGGTCAGGGCGGCTGAGTTGTCATCCGTAGAACTGGATGAGATGACGCGCTATGTTGCACTTCTCGGAGTGGGTGCCCGCCGTGATCTAACTAATTCTCAAGCGCTCCAAGGTCAGCAATTATTCAACAGTGCCAGTTGTTCTCAGTGCCATGTTCCCACGCTTGTCACCAGTTCGTATCACCCCATGACCGAGCTGCGCAACCAGACCATCCGACCCTATACGGATTTACTTCTGCATGACATGGGTTCTGGGCTTGCAGACAACATGGGTGAGGGTATCGCCAGCGGCTCTGAGTGGCGCACGCCGCCGCTTTGGAGCATCGGTCTAACCGCCGGTGTCAGTGGAGGAGAGGCTTACCTTCATGACGGGCGTGCGAGAACCATCGAAGAAGCGATTCTCTGGCACGGTGGTGAAGCGGAATCTGCAAAGCAATCCTTCCTCGGGATGTCTTCTGCGGATCGTGCCGCGTTGGTTCGTTTTATCAAGTCACTGTGAGGAAGCTCCGGTGGCGAGGAAACCGCTCTTTACCTAAAGCCCTCGAGAGCCCTCGAGGTCATCATGATTTTACGTCTTGAAATTTTGTACGTAGCGGTCAAGTTGATTGAATGAAGACAAAACAACTCAAGCAGCTTAGCAATCTTTGTTTCTTCCTGGGCTTCGCCTCTATCCTCGGCTCGATTGCCATTTGGTTTCTAACGGGAGGAACCTCAGTTGAGAATATTGCCCATGCGGAGCGGTTTGGAATCTTTGTTGGGCTTTGGGCTCCGACATTTTTAATTCTATCCAACCGATT
>VFJU01000273.1 GCA_009885905.1 Verrucomicrobiota bacterium | reverse complement strand
CCGGATCATTGCTTCGACTGACTTTGCGGTCAAGCTGATCTGTGGTCGGTTGCGGAATGTGCATTGCGCCAGAAAGAATAACACCCAGATGCAAACGATATCTGGAATCATGAGTCAAAAGAGTAAAACCGAATATTTAGAGAGTTGCCGAGCGCGGTATCCAAACCGAAATCGAACAGGACGTAGCGCGATGATTGACGAAGTCAGCGACGTGCTGGGCTAGGCTGAAATCGCAAGCACGCGATCACGGTCCTCAACGTCAAGGTCTGCCTTGGCAAAAAGGCAAAAAGGATAGAAGACGAGGTTCCAAGGCAATCTACTCCGAGGCGTAAATCCCGATGGCGCATGGGATCTATTTCTGAGAAGATCGGTTGCGGTTCATGGCTTAGGTGGTGTAACGCTGTTGGAGGGTAAGGCGGGTGTGGATTGGCATTTGGTTCGGCTCAGTCGTTGAACCAGAAGCTTCTTACAGCCCCTAGCCGCTTGAATCCGCCGCGTAAAACATTTATGAAAAAATTATTTTTGCATATAGGAACCGAAAAAACAGGGACGAGTTCTTTGCAAGGATTTTTAAAGCTCAACGAACGCCAGCTGGCGAAGCGTGGTTATTGGATACCACGGTGCCTAGTGCGCCCTAACCATTCTTTGTTAGCAATTTGCTGTTATGACGAATTTAGACACGACGATCTTTGCCGCTACTATGATATACATGAAGAACATAAATGGCTAGCAACTCGCGAAAAAATTAGGAGTGAATTGTTGTCTGAAATCGCTTCTTGCAATAGCGATAACATCATTATTTCTTCTGAACATTTTCAGTCGAGACTTTATTCTGCGAGCGAAAAACTGCGACTAAAACTACTTTTATATGAGGTAGGATGTTCTGAGGTGAAGATAATTCTCTACCTGAGAGATCCCGCAAGCCTAGCAAACTCGCACTATTTTTCCGATGTTGCACAAGGCAGCGTAAGTCGACACCCCGACCTCCCAAATAGTCACTATTTTAATAATTTGTGTGACCATCGACAGACAATTTTAGATTGGTCGAAGGTGTTTGGTAAGGACTGTCTGGAAGTACGTTTATACGACCCATATGGGACAAACAGCTTTTCTATCGTAGATGATTTCTTGACCATCTTTCCACAATTGGATCACTCGAGTTTCAAAAAAGAGCGTTCTAGCAATGTCTCCATGAGCGCGCTAGGCATCGAAATTATTCGCCAGATTAATGAAATTGAACCATTCTGGGTTGACGGATTAGTGAATCCACGTCGTAAAAAGCTTAACCACATTATCCGTAAGAACTATAAGGGTAAAAAATATGGGATGCCAGAGTGGTTAGTAAATGCATATGACGCGGCGTTTGCAGACAGCAACGAATGGGTGCGACAACAGTATTTTCCCAAAAGAGATCAACTTTTTGTTCGAAAGGGCATAAAGGAATCCCAAGTAGAAATTTCAGTGAGTGAAAAGGAAGTACAACGCGTGCTGCGTACTTTACATCAATATCATTCACTGAAATTAAAAAAGATTATATTCGTTAACTATTGGCGTAACATTTTGAGTTGGGTCAAAGTTAAAGCTTCAAAGATCCGGCAGAATCCTAGTGCTAGGATCCGCCAATAAACCCACGACTTCAATCGCCGCCACCGGGCTACCTCTACACCTTCGACCCCCGCAGATCAAATCGAGCGCAAAGAGGAACATGTAATTCACATCCGGCTCGTTCCCACGTCCCACCTTGCCATCCATCAGGTCGTCGAGCGGTTCACTCAGCGGACCGTAAAGTTCATCTGCTGGTTGCAAAACCATTTGGACCTAGCGAGCGACAGGAACCACGCCATTGCCAGTCTCGATTAAGTCTATCCCTACTTGTTACCCCAATCTTGGACACCGATGTGAAATCATTTCAAAGCCCTACCTTTCCGGCAACCGCGAGGTGTGCCTTGGCCAGATCAATTGCTTCGCGGATGGTGACATCCATGTCGAGGTAGCGGTAGGTGCCAAGGCGACCGACGAAGGTGACTTGCAGTTCTTGCGAGGCGAGTGCTTGGTATTGATCGAGCAGGGCTTTTTCATTAACCAGTCGGATCGGGTAATAGGGAATATCGTTTTCACCGGCGAGGCTGGAGTGTTCCTCAAAACAAACGGTGTCCTCGTGAGTTTCCCAAGGGGTGAAGTACTTGTGTTCGGTGATGCGAGTGTAGGGCACATCGAGATCTGAGTAGTTCATGACGGCCGTGCCTTGGTAATCGCCCGTGGCGCGGATTTCACGGAACTCCAACGTCCGGTAGCCGAGGCGGCCGTGGGCGTATTGGAAATAGCGGTCAAGCGGGCCCGAGTAGAAGATGTGCTGATATTCCGAGCGATCAACGGACTCGAAGGCTGTTCCGAGGGAGACTTGGATATTCGGGTGGTCTAGGATTTTTTCGACGATCTCGGTGTAGCCGTTTTTCGGCATTCCTTGGAAGCGGTGGTTGAAGTAGTTGTCGTCGTAATTGAAGCGGACCGGGAGACGCTTGAGGATGGAAGCGGGGAGCTCCGTGGGTTCCATGCCCCACTGCTTGAGGGTGTAACCTCGAAAAAAGGCTTGGTAGAGGTCGTTGCCGAGGAAGGCTAGGGCTTGCTCCTCGAAGGTCTGCGGGTCGGTGATCGATTTGTCGCCGAGATTGGCGATGAAATCCTTCGCCTCAGCCGGCGACATGCAGGTGCCGAAGAACTGATTGATCGTGTGGAGGTTGATGGGCAGGGAATAGACTTTGCCCTTATAGGTGGCCTTCACCCGGTTGACGTAGGGCATCATCACGGTGAAGCGGTTGATGTAGTCCCAGACCTGCTGGTCGTCGGTATGGAAAATATGAGGGCCGTAGCGATGGATCTGGATGCCGGTTTTTTCGTCGCGCTCGGTGTGGCAATTGCCGGCGATGTGGGAGCGCTCGTCGATGACATGGACCGTGTGGCCTTTTTCCGAGAGCTCCCGGGCGATCACTGCCCCGCTAAAGCCGGCTCCGACGCATAGGTATGACTTCATCATGTAAGTGGATCAGTTAGGGCGTCACTAGACTTTGCTTATAGCTTGTTCTTGGAACTGCAGGCGGTAAAGATGCGCGTAAAGGCTGCGTTCGTCGCTGACCAACTCCTGATGCGTGCCGCTGGCGACGAGGCGGCCATTTTCCATGACGTGGATTTTCGTCGCGTTCCGAATGGTGGAGAAACGGTGGGCGATGACGATGGTCGTGCGGCCTTGCATGAGGCGGTCGAAGGCGAGTTGGATCTGCTGCTCAGACTCGCTGTCGAGGGCGGAAGTGGCCTCGTCGAGCAGGAGGATGGGTGCGTTTTTGAGGAACGCACGGGCGATGGAAATCCGCTGGCGCTGGCCACCCGAGAGACTGCCGCCGTTTTCTCCGACTTGGGTGTCGTAGCCGTCGGGCTGCTCCAAAATAAAGTCGTGGGCGTAAGCGGCGCGGGCGGCTTGCTCGATTTCCTCGTCGGTCGCGTCTTGGCGGGCGAGGCGGATATTGTTGCGAAGGGTGTCCGAGAATAAAAACGTGTCTTGGCTGACCAAGGACAACTGGTCGCGCAGGGAGGTGGTGGCGTGCAGGCTGATGTCCTGCCCGTCGATATCGAGATGGCCGGAATCTAGGCTGTAGAAACGCTCGATGAGGTTAAAAATCGTCGATTTCCCGCTCCCCGAGGGGCCCACCAAAGCGGTGACATGGCCGCCGGGGCAGTT
>VFJU01000374.1 GCA_009885905.1 Verrucomicrobiota bacterium | reverse complement strand
GCGAAGGTCTTCGTCGGTAAAGTCCGCAGCTTTCGCGGGAGCGGTATCGTGTCGAGGCGCTGCTACAGAAACAGGATGGATTCCGAATCCAGCAGGGTCATCAGCTGCGGGCAATGCGGCTAACAAGGATGACCAATTTCCGGGAAATGTTTGCGGATGCATTACGTTGAAGACGGGGCATACCGGCAACGGGGTGGGTACCGTGGTGTTTAACTCGTGTTGGTTTACAGGTAATGTATCCCAGATTTGCGGGTCGAGCACGCGAGAGGGGAGTCCCCCGGACGCGTTAGGAAGAGGTGACAATGCTGCGGGCATCAAGGTGCAGTGGTGCTGGATTCGATGACGGTGGGAGATGCGCACTCAGCGAGGGCGCGAGCCGCGAGTGCGATGCGGCTGAAGCGTTGCTCGATGGTGTCCCAGTTGGCGGCCCGGCTCTGCAGTGCGGTAATTTGTGACTCGGTATTTTCCCAAAGGGTCGCAACTTCGCGGTGAAGATGCGCGGAAATATTTTGGTCACGTTCGTTGAGTTGAAGGTGGATGAAATTTTGCCAGTTTGTCAGCCATACTTCGATTTTTTGTTCAAGCTGTCGGATCATGTCTGCTGAAATCTCGCTCGATTGAGCTGAAACTAACTGTTGGACTTGTCCGGTGAGTTGCAGGGTCGCTTCGCGCTGCTGTGTCAAAAGGTGTTCCGTCTGTTCACGCGCTTTCACGACGAGTTGCTGCATATTTTCATGCATTGACTCGAATCTTGCTTCCATCAAGGCTTCGCTGGCAGATAAGCGGTCGTCAAAGTCCTCGCTTGTCGCAGAGTTTAGTCCTGTAGGTGGTCCAGCGATTTCGAGCTGTCGAATACGCTTCTCAAACTGCTCGAATTGACGCCCCACGATGATTTCGCGGAGGCGTTCTACGGCTTGTGATGGATTGGGTGGCGGGGAAATAGGAATCATGAAACTCTCCTAGGGGGCGCAGTGTTTAAGACGGAAAAATGATAGACGTCAGAGGGAAGATTAAGATGTAACGCTCAAAGTTGTAAACAAGATCGGCACTATTTCGGATGTAGCGACCATACGAAGTGCTTAATTGTTTTTTAATATGTTGATTGTTATACTGTTGTGAAAATAGTGATTCGGTGAAAGACAGAGGTCGATGAATCAAGTAAAACATCCTTAATGTCTGGGAGTGATGAAGAAAAATTGAATGCGAGCGATGCGATCCTTGTTCAGGCCTACGCTAAAACTCGTAAGAGTTTGATCGCTAGGCTCGACAACTGGGAAGACCAACGAACTTGGGACGAATTCTATCAAACTTACTGGAAGCTTATTTACGCAGTAGCCACCAAGGCCGGTCTTCGCTCGGATGAGGCGTTTGACTGTGTGCAAGAGACGATTCTATCCATCGCCAAGCAAAGTAAAAAGAAGCTGTACGATCCTGAGTTGGGCTCATTTAAAACATGGTTAATGAACATGACGCGGTGGCGCATCAATGATCAATTCCGCAAGCGCAAGAAAGACTCGGCGATGATGATTGGCGAGTGGGAGAATGACCGGAAGACCGCGGTGATCGACCGTGTGGAAGACCCTAACGGAGACGTGTTGTCGCGGCTGTGGAATATGGAGTGGAAAAAAAATATTGCTGACGCTGCGCTGAGTCGGGTGAAGGCGCAAGTTTCCCCAAAGCAGTATCAGATATTTGATTGTTACGTGATAAAGCAGTGGGATGCCAAGCGGGTGCAGGATCAACTGAGCGTGAGCATGGCGCAGGTTTATTTGGCAAAACACCGCGTGGGAGCGATTCTCAAACGGGAATTGGCCAAGCTCGAGGAGGACGATGATGTTGAATAAAATCCGCCCACACCCAACGATCCCAGATCACGAGGTTCTCCGTAAAATCGGTGGCGGAGCCTACGGTGAGGTGTGGCTTGCACGCGGGGTGACCGGTGCGCTGCGGGCGGTGAAAGTGGTGTGGCGAGAAGACTTTGAGGACGCCAAAACCTTTGAGCGCGAATTCGACGGAATTTTAATGTTTGAGCCGATGTCGCGGGATCACCCGGCATTGATGAATATCCTCCACGTCGGTCGCAGTCCTGATGGGGTTTCTTTTTACTATTATGTCATGGAACTCGGAGACGATCTGACGTCCGGCCAGGACATCAATCCCGCCGAGTATGAGCCGCGGACGTTGCGGGCGGACAATGCGCAGGGAGCGCACGTGCAGTGGGATACGAACGAATGCATTGACGTGGGGCTTAGGCTTGCGGAGGCGTTAGATCACCTTCATGAACGCGGATTGGCGCACCGTGATGTCAAGCCATCTAACGTTATTTTTGTCAATGGTCGAGCCAAGCTTGCAGACATCGGTTTGGTGGCGGCGCGTGGGCAACGCACGTTTGTGGGGACTGAAGGATTCGTGCCACCCGAGGGGCCAGGCTCGGCGCAGGCGGACATTTATAGCTTGGGAAAAGTTTTGTATGAAATTGCGACGGGCAAGGATCGCATGGCGTTTCCAGAGTTGCCGGAAGTGATGCCTGAGGGAGCCGATAAGAAACGGTGGTTAGAATTGAACCGGATCATTTGTGATATTTGCGAACCACGTATTTCAAAGCGTAAAATCGCGACCGCTGCCGAGTTAGCAGATGCGTTACGCCGGATTCAACGTGGAAAGCGCCGGCGGCACAGCCGCTTTGAGGTGTGGATGACGGTTTCGGCTCTAATGCTATTTTTTGCTTGGGTAGGATGGCAAATGATTAAGGACAGTAAGTGGGTGCTTGCGTTGAGTCCGCCTGCGGCTACGACTCCGCCGCCAGCGCCCGCACTGGTCAAACCCGCCGTGGGCATGTTGCGGGTGGTAAGCGCTCCAGAAGGTGCTGGGGTAAGAAATGTTAGAGGCGAATGGGTGGGTATCACTAACACTGGACTCATTCCTGTGCCTGTGGGTGATGATGTTTTTTTCACCCTGAAAAAAAGTGGGTACCGTCCTTTCACGATCCGAGGCAAGGTTCCACAATCTGCGACCACAGAACCGATGGTCTACTTCGCGAGTTTAGAGAATTTTTCGCCACCACAGGCGGGAGATGCTTGGGAGGATCACCTTGGCAACTCTTACCAACCGAATGGGCAGGAGCATGTGGGTGCTGGCCTGGTAAGCCGGGACGTTTGGGAGCAGTTTAACGAAGCCATCGAGCAGCCCGAAGGTGCGGGAGAATTCGTCAAGGTGCAGCAAAACGGTCAAGAGTTAGAGGTCGTGGTGGTATCCGCAGCCGAGCAGTTGTTGTTCTGTGATTGGTTCCGCAAGAGCGCGATTAAAACAGGATTTCTATCAGAAGATAACGAGGTGGTTCCGCAAGCAGAAAATCATTTCCCCGGTCTAAGCTTGAGCGATAACGCGCTACGCGGCGGTTGGTCGCCTTTTCGCGTGGTGGTTCGGCAGTTCGATTTTGGTGAAATCACGCTTACCACGCAACCACCTGATGTGGAGGTGTGGATGAACCCGCGCTCGGATACTAACAACAGGGTATCGGTCGGATCCACTCGTGAGCCATTGGTGGTTTCTAAAGTGAAACCTGGTGAGTGGCAGCTCTATTTGGTGCGGGAGGGATACAAGCCATTTACGGTAGATATTAAAGTCGGAAAAGGCGAAAAAATTTCAAAAGAAATCATGCTAGAAAAAAGCCTTGGAGTGGTTTTCGGCAAACCATGGGAGAACGGAATCGGCATGCGTTTTACTCCGTTAGGAAATGACTTGATGGGCTCGATCTGGGAGACACGGGTCAGTGACTATGCGATTTTTACCCGCGAGTCGGGCCGTGATGACCACCGCGCTGCGTCATTTCCTCAATCGCCGGATCATCCTGTGGTGGATATTTCTCGCGAGGATGCGCAGGCATTTTGCAAGTGGCTCAGCGAGCGTGAGCGCAAAGATGAGCGCATCGCCCGGACGCATGAGTATCGCTTACCGTCGGACATGGAGTGGAGTAAGATGTTGGGGTTCGCGGAGGAGGAGGGGATCAGTCCCGGGTGGAGGGATGCGCGGAAAAAAGCAATTTTCCCATGGGGTGATGTTTGGCCGCCAGATCAAGCAGCAGGAAATTTTGCAGATGCGCCCGCCACTCGCCTGACTGGATCAGGGCTTGATCGCAATATTCAGGGTTACAGTGACGGATTCGTCTTCACCTCGCCCGTGGGATCATTTCCGGCGAATTCCGCGGGTTTTTATGATCTCTCGGGCAACGTTCAAGAATGGGTGGGGGACGAATACTTGAAGAATGGAAAAAATGTTCTGGGCGTTCTTCGTGGTGGCGGTTGGAATTCTTTTCAAGCCGAGAGCCTTTTCTCTGGATCTAGAAATGCGGTGCCACCAACTTTCCGCGATTCGATCTATGGATTCCGCGTGCTACTTGCAAAAATTCCTCAAAAAATCAAATCACCCACCCTTCAATAATTCACTCGATTCACGTTTATCATGGTTGAAATTAAACTCACTTACGAAGGCGACCTGCATTGCAGCGCTGTCCATCTTCCTTCGGGAAGTACCATTGCGACTGACGCGCCTCTCGACAACAATGGTCGTGGGGAAGCGTTTTCGCCCACGGATCTACTCGCAACGGCCCTTGGATCTTGCATGGCCACGGTCATCGGAATCGTTGGTAAACGCAAAAATATCCCGGTTGATGGGATGACGGTGATGGTGCGAAAATTTATGTCGGAGGACATGCCGAGGCGGATCCACCGCATCGAACTGGATTTGAAGATCCCGCTGCCTGCGACCCATCCTGATCGAAAATTGTTGGAAAGTGCCGCCCATAGCTGCCCGGTGCACCACAGTATTCATCCGGACATCGAGGTGGTAATGAACTGGATCTGGCAAGAAGGATGACTTCCAATTAGGCTTGTTTCATGCGACGAATCAGCCGTTGTCGCGATAAAATAGTTGCGTGTTTGCTGGATAGGGTGCATCTTTTGGTTCAAACCTGATCAAACAAGGTAATTAACTAAGGATTATGCTTCCCGAGCACGCACCATTCAATTCCGACCAGCGCCGAGCGCTGGATTCTCTACTTTCCGGTCTCGATCCAATCCAGCGCGGTTGGCTGAGCGGTTTCCTCGCCGCCACCGGCGCAACGGTTTTATCCTCTCCCGTGGCGGTCCCCGCTGGGAAGTTAACCGTGCTCTACGGAACCGAATCGGGGAATTGTGAGGTGCTGGCCGACCGCACGGTGAAAACCGCAAAAAAACGCGGTTTTCAAGCAAGCATGAAAAATATGTCCGAGGTTTCTCCCGCCGACCTCGCGAAAACGTCGAACCTCTTAGTGATCGTCTCGACATGGGGCGATGGAGATCCGCCGGAAACAGCGGTCAGCTTTTTCAAGGATTTCATGGCGTCAGACGTGTCTTTGGCGGACGTGAAGTTCTCGGTCTGCGGGCTTGGCGACACCTCGTATGAAAAATTTTGCCAGACCGGTAAGGACATCGATTTTAAATTAGAAAGTCTAGGTGCGGCTCGTGTTTCTGCTCGGGTTGATTGCGACGTCGACTACGAGGAAGCTTATATAGATTGGTTAGAAGTTGCACTCGTTGCTCTAGCTCCGACCTCGGTGGCGGTAAACGAAATTGCGTTACCGGTGACCATTCTAACCACTGAGTACGGGAAGAAGAACCCATACCCCGCGGAGATGCTCGAGCGTGTCTTGCTCAATGGTGAGCACTCGTCCAAGGAAACACTGCATCTAGAGTTCTCTCTCGCGGCATCCGGACTTTCCTACGAACCTGGTGATGCACTTGCGGTGGTTCCAGTCAATGCTCCCGACACGGTTGGGGCGATCATTCAAGCTTCAAAGCTAACAGGAAACGAAGAGATCGATGTGAAAAACGTCGGGCGTAAACTTCTTGCGGATGCCCTGCGTGAGGACTACGACATCACCGCGCTTTCGCGAGCGGTGCTCACCAAGTTGGCTGAGGCTGCAAATTCCACTGTCTTACGGAGCTTGCTCGCTGACGATGCGAAAGAGCGTTTGCGCGAGTTCAATCATGGGCGTGAGATCGTTGATGCAATCGCAGAATTTGCTCCCAGCGGGCTTTCTGCTGAGGCTCTCATAGGGATATTTCGCAAATTACCACCACGTCTCTATTCGATCGCCTCCAGCCCGCTGGCTCACTCTGAGGAAGTGCATCTCACGGTGGCTGCGGTGCGATACCAAACTCATGGTCGCTCTCGCAAAGGTGTTTGCTCGACGTTCCTCGCTGATCTCGTGCGTTCTGGAGATCCTGTCCAAGTCTTTGTTCAACCTAACAAAAATTTCCGTCTTCCTGCTGATGGTTCCACGCCTATCATCATGGTGGGTCCTGGAACTGGTGTGGCGCCATTCCGAGCATTCATCGAGCACCGAGCAGCACTTGAATGCTCCGGGAAGAATTGGCTTTTCTTTGGCGATCAGCACTACACCGACGACTTTCTCTATCAACTTGAGTGGCAGGATCACCTCAAAGAAGGCGTGCTGTCTCGCCTAGACGTGGCGTTTTCTCGCGACCAACCAGAGAAAGTTTATGTGCAGGATCGAATGCTTGAGCGTTCGAAAGAAATCTATCAATGGCTTGAAGAAGGTGCTCACTTTTATGTATGCGGGGATGCCACCCGCATGGCTCACGATGTGAATGAGGCGCTAATCACCGTGGTGGAAATCGAAGCGGGCGTCTCTCGAGAGACGGCCGAGGCTTACGTCGAAAATCTCAAAAAAACCAAACGCTACCAACGCGACGTTTATTAATTCAAATCTTAAAATTTCATCATCATGAGTGACAATAAACTCTCCGCCAACGAATACATCAAGACCCGCAGCAATTACCTGCGTGGCACCATCGCCGAAGGACTCGCGGATCTTTCAACTGGGTCGATGTGCGAGGATGATCAACAGCTCCTCAAATTCCACGGAACCTATCAGCAGGACGACCGCGACATTCGTGCGGGGCGCCGCAAGCATAAGTTAGAGAAGGCTTATTCGTTCATGATCCGTATTCGAGT
>VFJU01000384.1 GCA_009885905.1 Verrucomicrobiota bacterium | reverse complement strand
GGGAATTGTGATTCTGATGGTTGTTTTCTTTGGACAGTTTGTGGCAGGTCTCTCGGGTCATGAGCCGACATTATTTTTCTTAGTTGGTATTACTTTGGTGTTGATCGATCTTTTTTTGATACCGGGAATGATCCTTGCGATGGTCGGTACGATCCTTATTTTTGGTTCGCTGATTTGGGCGATGACAGACTTGTGGCCGAATGAGCCGTTAGATTTATCGAGTGCAATTCTGGTCGAACCCTTGGCGAACATTGTCATAGGCACGGCTTTGGCAGTGGTATCGTTTATGGTAATGTTGAAGTTTTTACCCAAAGGGGGGCTGTGGGGAGGCATGGTTCTTTACGCAGCAGTTGGAGGCGAACCAGGAACACCTCGTGCCCTAGTTGGCGGCTGCGATGACGATATCGGTTCGTCGTCTTTTGTTGGAATGACCGCGACCGCAGCGACTGCGCTTTTTCCCTCGGGTCAAATTGAGATCCACGGTAGGCGCTATGAGGCTCGTCTTGCTTTAGGCTTCGCCGATGCGGGAACCTCACTGATTGTAACAGGAACCTCAGAATTTGGACTAATTGTGGAGGTGTTATCGTGAGTTTAATTATTCTGTTGTTTGCGCTTGGTATTATTTTTTTAGCCGTTGAGGTGATTGTTCCGGGCGCGGTGTTGGGCTCAATCGGGGCTCTCCTGATGTTGGCGGGTTGCTACGTGGCTTTCATAAACTTTGATACTCTCGGAGGAGTTTTGGCGGTCATTTCAGCTTTCACGATTGGTATTACAGCGCTCTTCGTGGAATTTAGGATTCTGCCAAAAACCAAATTGGGCAAACGCGCGTTCCTCACCTCGGAAATCACCGCAGTGAGTGCGGCCATTGGCAAAGAAGCGCTCGATCTCATCGGACAATCCGCAGAATCCTTGACCATGCTTTCACCAAGTGGTTACGTACTTGTGAACGGTCAGCGCTATGATGCGTTTTGCCAAAATGGCCAGGTGCCCGCGGGTACACAGCTAGAAATTATCGGCGCTGATAGCTTTCGCCTTATCGTCTCTCTTCCTAACACTAACTAAAATACAACACGCTTATGCCAGCCATATCATCCATTATCTTTATCGTCATTCTAATCCTTGGATTGATTCTCTTTGGGATTATTTTTTCCTTCTTCAGTGTCTGGCTGCGCGCTTGGTTGGCGGGTGCGTATGTAGGATTCACCGAACTCGTGGCAATGCGCCTCAGGCAAGTGCCATACGGGATGATTGTGGATGCGCGGATCACTGCAAAGAAGGCTGGAATTGAAATTCCAATCAACGACATCGAGGCCCATTTCCTTGCGGGTGGCAATGTCATCCCATCCATCCAAGCACTCATCGCCGCCCATAAAGCTGGCATCACATTGGATTGGAACCGTACCTGCGCGATTGATCTCGCAACCAAAGGCTCAGGAAAAAGCGTCGTCGAAGCAGTCCGCACCTCGGTGGATCCCAAGGTGATAGATTGCCCAAATCCTGCGTCTGGTCGTTCCACGATTGACGGCGTTGCGAAAGATGGAATCCAAGTCAAAGTTAGAGCTCGGGTTACAGTACGAACCAATTTGGATCGTTTCGTGGGCGGCGCTAAGGAAGAAACCATCATCGCTCGCGTCGGTGAGGGGATTGTTACTACGATTGGATCGGCAGAAAGTTATAAAACCGTGTTAGAGTCGCCAGATTCGATTTCGAAGGTGGTTTTGCACCGCGGGCTAGACGTGGGAACAGCTTTTGAGATTCTTTCCATCGACATCGCGGATGTCGATGTTGGTGAAAATGTTGGAGCTCAGTTGCAAGAGGCCCAAGCCGAGGCCAATAAAAATATGGCCCAAGCCCAAGCCGAGATCCGCAGGGCGGCAGCGGTAGCGCTGGAGCAGGAAATGGTTGC
>VFJU01000329.1 GCA_009885905.1 Verrucomicrobiota bacterium | reverse complement strand
AGGTGAAATGCAACCAAGCCGCCCACCCGGTCTCCGGTCCGGTCTCCGGCTTTTTCACCGACCTTCACCCCAAAAAACAATTTCCTGGCAACGCCATTCTACCTGGCGCAAAGCGAGCCGGTCTGAGAAGGGGAAAAGGGGGGTGACGGCAGGGATTTTGTGTCTCTTGTGATTTTGCACCGTGTATAAGCTAGACATTAAGCGTCGCTCAGTAAGTTTAGGTTTGTGGCACGTCACGCGATAATGAAACAGTATATTTCATGAAGACCCTTATGTTTCTATTCATGGCAGTCGCGATGTGGGGCACATCCGCCTCCGCCATGATCTTTGTCCACCCTGGTGCGCTTGATTCGCGGACGGAACTGGACTTTGTGAAGGCCAAGATCAAGGAAAGTTCCCAACCGTGGAAAGGTGAGTTTGATCGGATCAAGAGTTCGGGCCATGCCAAACGAGGTCCGCATGGGCTGGCGCATATCAATTCCAAGAATCACGATGCAGAAGTCTCGAGGGACGACGCCATTGCGGCTTACACCCAAGCTCTTCTGTGGTATTTCACGGACGATGCGATCTATGCTAAAAGATCCATCGCGATTCTCAATTCGTGGGCGGACCTGCAGACCTTCACCGGTGGCTCGGATCAGGATCGGTTGCAGGCGGGTTGGATCGGCGCGGTCTTTGCTCCGGCGGCTGAAATCATGCGCCTTTATCCCGGATGGGCCCCAAGCGAGATAGAGAACCTTCAAGCTATGTTCAAGCGCGCTTTTTATCCCCAGTTGTCTGTGGCGAGTTCATGGAATGGCAACGTGGACCTGACCCAAATTGACGCCATGATGGCGATTTCCGTTTTCAACGAAGACGAAGCGTTGTTCCGCCAAGCTCTTGCGCGTTTGAAAATCAGAAGTCCCTCCTATTTTTATCTAACAACGGACGGTCCTAAGCCCAAAGGGATTGCGGGCGACGGTGGCGACTTAAACAAGTTTTGGTCGAATCCCAAGAAGTGGATTGACGGCCTTACTCAGGAAACTTGTCGCGATAACGGGCACCATTCCCAGTTTGCATTGGGATCAGCACTGCACGCGGCTGAAGTGGCTTGGCATCAGGGGGTGGACGTGTATTCAGAGAATCAGGAGCGATACACAGCGGCGATGGAACTCCTTGCCACTCAGCTTCTAACCGGCTCGATGCAAGGCGTGTGCCGCAAAGACATTCCGACTAATGACCGATACGATACGTGGGAGGTGGGCTACAACCATTACCACAACCGAGCCGGGGTCGCCTTGCCGATGACTCGAAAGCTGATTATCGAGCAAATCAGGCCTCGAGCCTCTAGGACCGATTGGAATTTGAACTACGAAACTCTGACCCATGCCGATCTCCTAGGCGACCTCTCGCCACGCAGAGGCACTGCAACTTTGGGGGTAGATCGGAGTCATTCAGAATCTAAATAAAGTCGCCTAACAATAAAGTTTGCTGCGAGGTCGCAGCAAACGCGAAGACTTCGTCTGCGCCTTTGGTTAAACAACATCGGTGTCCAACATGGACCTTATGAGGTGGTATACATCTTGGCGAGGCGAGGAGGTAGAAGGCCAGTTGGCCTAGTAATGCGGCACGGTAATATAACCGAGCCTCTACCGTGTCGCGGCGAGATGATCTAACACGCGGCCCGCGGCGATTAGGCCAAAGCTGGCAATGAGGTGCGATGCCGAACCAAAGCCGGATGCACAGTTGAGGCGCAGCGAAATTTCCTCTGGCTTGTCCTTGCTAACCGTCCCGTCGCATTGGGAGTAATAGGGAGGTTCGTCGGAGTATACCGCATCGATCCCGAACAATATAGGCTCTTGTCCTCGCGTGTTTTTTGGAAAGCCGAAGTCGTTGCGAAGCCCGCGGCGGAGTTGCAGCAAAAGTGGATCCATCCCGCTGTAGGCGAGGTCGGTCACGCGAATGCGCGTGGGGTCCCGTCGCCCGCCGGCACCGCCACAGGTCACCGCGTAGATTTTGCGGCGGTGACATTCGGCGATGATTAGCGACTTGTGACGAGCGAAGTCGATGGCATCGATCACCGCATCAAAGCCGGCATCGAGAATCTCCGCCGCAGACTTTTCGTTGAAAAATTTTTGCACGATCTGGACATCGCAGGTCGGATGGATCGCACGAGCGCGGTCTGCCATCGCATCGGTTTTTTGTCGGCCGATTTGTCCATCCATGGCATGAAGTTGGCGGTTCACGTTGGTGATGCATATTTCATCCAAGTCGACGAGTGTTAGATGCCCGATGCCCGAGCGTGCGAGT
>VFJU01000479.1 GCA_009885905.1 Verrucomicrobiota bacterium | reverse complement strand
TGTACGATCTCATGCTGAAGCCCGCATTTGTATTCGACGGCCGCGCCATTCTTCCCGCCGCCGCTCTCAAGGAGCACGGATTCCAGTCGTTTATCATCGGAAAAGGCGAATAAGAGCCAAAGCCGAAGTCACTCATGTAGCAAGCCGCTACCATTTAATTTGCATTTGATCACACAGAGTGGTTCCATCGCAGATCCTATGAACATCCATCCCGAGTTCCACCGCTTTCTTCATCGTCACGATAAAGAAAACCTACTCGACCAGCGCGGACTGGTTATCTGGCTTTACGGTCTATCAGGCTCGGGGAAATCCACCATCGCCAACGCCGCAGAGCGCGTGCTTCACCAACAAGGACGCTTCACCACCATCCTCGACGGCGACAACCTCCGCACCGGTCTCAACGCCAACCTCGGCTTCACGGACGAAGATCGATTAGAAAACATTCGTCGGATTTCAGAGGTCGCGAAAGTTTTCGTCTCCCAAGGCGTTATCACCTTCGTCTCCGCCATCACTCCACGCGGCGAACTCCGTGATCTCGCCCGCGGCCTTCTCGGTGGAGATCTTTTTGAAGTTTACGTCAAGGCGAGCTTCGAAGCCTGCGAGCAACGAGACGTCAAAGGTCTTTACGCCAAAGCGGCTCGCGGCGAGATCGCTCACTTCACTGGCAAGGACGGGTCTTTCGAAGCTCCGCAAAACCCCGACCTCGTCCTCGATACCGAAAACTCGAGTATCGAGGAAAACGCCATCGAATTGTTAGAATCTATCCGTACAAGGATCACCTTGAACCACCCGTAACGGCGACACAGCCGGACCAAAACATTACTAAATCACCCAACTTAGTAATTAATTCTTGACTCGGGTGATACCCACCCCTACCCAAGCCGCTCATCGATTGATTATTTCTGCGATCAACTCTCCAAATTTGCCCCAAGTATGCCAAACTACCAACTCAGCCAGCTCGATCAACTCGAAGCCGAAGCGATTTTCATCTTTCGAGAAACGGCCGCACAATTCGAGAATCCCGCCCTACTCTTTTCTGGCGGCAAGGACTCGATCGTCATGGCGTGGCTCGCCCGCAAGGCCTTCTGGCCCGCACGCATGCCATTCCCCCTCGTCCACATCGACACCGGTCACAATTTTCATGAAACGATGACCTATCGCGATGAGTTCGTGGATCTCATCCGCGCATCGTTGGTCGTTGGATCCGTCCAAGACTCGATCGATAGCGGACGGGTGGTGGAAGAGAAAGGCCCTAACGCCTCACGCAACAAGTTGCAAACGATCACGCTGTTAGACACCATCGAGCTCAACCAGTACGATGCCTGCCTCGGCGGTGGCCGGCGCGACGAAGAAAAGGCACGCGCGAAGGAACGCTTCTTTTCACACCGCGATGACTTCGGTCAGTGGGATCCGAAAAACCAACGCCCCGAACTCTGGAACCTCTTCAACGGTCGCAAGAACCCGGGCGAACATTTCCGCGTCTTCCCACTCTCTAACTTCACCGAGATGGACATTTGGATGTACATCAAACGCGAAAAAATTCCTCTGCCATCGATTTACTTTTCCCACGAGCGCGACGTCTTCGAGCGCAACGGATCCTTACTCGCCGTGACGGAGTTTCTCAAGCCCCAAGACCACGAACCCGTCACCCGCGAAATCGTCCGCTTCCGCACCATCGGCGACGCCACTTGCACCGGTGCAGTGCATTCCACCGCCTCAAACCTCGACGAAGTCATCGCCGAAGTTGCCGCCGCCCGCCAGACCGAACGCGGCACCCGCTCAGACGACAAACGCTCGGAAACCGCGATGGAAGACCGCAAAAAGGAAGGATATTTCTGACTTGGCGGCGACATACAACCGCCCGAACCCGTAAATTTGATAACCCTGTTTTCTCCAATGCGTCCCAGCAAACCAACTCCGACCCAGAAATTACGGATTGCATCAATGCTCTACGCTACGGCCCGCAAAGTGAAGCTCGCCGCCCTGAAGCGGACTCATCCTGATTGGCCCGAAAGCAAACTGGCCCAAGAACTCAATAATCGGTTTTTCTTAATTCATGATTGAGCTGATAGATACATTTATCCGACCGCTCAATGAGCATAATATCCGCTACATCATCACCGGGTCGGTGGCATCCATGGTCTATGGCGAACCCCGACTCACCAACGACGTCGATGTGGTTCTCGACATCACGCCGAGTGACATCGCGAAACTGGTTGGCGCGTTCCCCGAAGCAGATTTCTATCTTCCGCCTATCGAGGTGATTCAGACCGAACTTCTGCGTGGTAGCCGAGGACATTTCAACATCATCAGCCAGCAGAGCATGCTGAAAGCCGATGTCTATCTAATGGGAGCGGACGCGATCCAACTTTGGGGCATGGATAACGCCAGAATTCTCGAAATCGACAATCTGAATGTATCTTTTGCTCCTCCTGAATACGTCATCATCCGCAAACTAGAATTCTATCGCGAAGGACACTCTGAAAAACACCTGCGCGATATTGCCGCCATGCTCGTCGAATCAGATTCGGAAATCAACATGGAGACTCTCTCACTTTACTTAAACCAACTCGGTCTCGAACCTCAATGGCAGGCCGCGAAGGGATTCACCAACCGCTGACCTTCATTCCCATTCAATTAGATTATCATTTTCCCCATGGACCTATTACGCTTCACCACTGCTGGCTCCGTCGACGACGGCAAATCGACTCTCATCGGCCGACTCCTCTATGATTCCAAATCGATCTTTGAGGATCAACTCGAAG
>VFJU01000051.1 GCA_009885905.1 Verrucomicrobiota bacterium | reverse complement strand
TTTTTTAGAACGAGAGGTTCAGACCGGCGCTGACCATGTTGCTTTGGTAGGACTGGCTGCCGAAGTTAATGTTGTAGAACACCGAGCCGCTGAGGTTTTTGCCGAACTGCGCGGTGACGCCGGCTCCGGCGAAGACGCTGTCGCGGTATGGGTCGGAGGTTTCGTAGTCGAAGGCGGCTCCGCTGCCGCCGTCTAGGCTTGCGTCAACGGTGCGCGCGTTGTTCAGGAACTCGTGCTGCCAGAACATCCGCACCTCAGGGATGAGGGTGACTTTCTGGTTCACGTTGCACGTGTAGGCGATCCGGCCACCGAGCATGCTCTGCAGGCTGTTGGCATTTTGTTGACCGAGTGAGAGATCGAGGCTTTCGGCTCCGCTTTCCGTGAAGCTGTCGATGCCCGCGTAGGTGTATTGGGCTCCGACGATAGGGCCGAGCGTGAACTTGCCGATTTCGAAGTCCTTGCCGAGGTTAAGCCCAGCGGTGAACTGGTCGCTGTTCGGGTCCGCCGAGGCTGTGCGGTCGATCGTGCTGAAATCGATCGAGCGCTGGGTCTGGAACTCGGTGTAGCCGCCGCCGATCACGGCATCCGCGTAGTAGCCTTCCTTCGCGTAGCTGGCGTAGGTGCCGAAGCTGAAGCTATCACCCTTCGTGCTGCCGCCGCCGTTGTATTCCGCATGGCTGTAATCGTATCCGCCGTAATTTTTGTCTCTTATGATTTTTGGAGAAGCTGAGGATTGGTTTGGTGGCGTCCATCGGCTTAGGGGATCAAGCCACCGCCTCTCGCAGCACTTCGGGATGTTTGAGTGCGATGGCGATCAACATGCGGGCCGCGCCGGATGGTTCGCGCTTTTTCTGTTCCCAACTGCGGAGGGTGCTGAGTCCGATACCGAGGAGATCGGCGAAGGCTTCCTGCGTGAGGTCGAGGGACTGACGCACCTTGGCAACCTCGCTCTTGGCTTCCCATACCTTAGCGGACTTACGGCGCTGGGTTTCAGGATTCACTTCCACTCGGGAAAATGTGCCATCGGATTTCTTCTCGATGCGAAAAACCCTGGAGGGCGTGCGCTCGCCTCGTTCCAGCGCATCTTTCTTCGCCTTGAGTCCGGCAGCGTCGGGGGTGCGTGCAGTCGCTTTGGTGGTGGTTGGAATGGCTTTCATGGTTTCTTCTTTTTGAGTTCTTTCAACTGAGCTTGGCTGAGATTCTCCGATTCGTTCTTGGCGTAGAGGTCGAGAAGCAAGATGCGGTGGTCATCGGTGATCCAGTAGTAGATGACGCGAGCGCCGCCTCGTTTGCCGTGGCCTTTGGCTGCTCAGCGGAGTTTGCGACAGCCACCGGAACCGGGAATGATGTCGCCGGCGTCGGGTTGCCCCATCAAATACATCTGGATCGCGAAGATCCCATCGTCACCGATCATGCGGAGTGCTTTCTCGGTGAAATCGGGATCTTCCTCAAAGGTCACGGCGATATTCTACGGCTAATTTCATGGCGAGCAAGGTAATACTTAGTATTATTTTCGGGAAGGGGCCATGACGTTTTAAACCACCTTCAAATGAGCTTTGGGTTTCACCTTCGGAAGGACGGCGAGAGTGGCCTTGCGGGCGGCATGACTTTTTCGAGCAGTTTCAACCCTTCCTCCGCTGCCGGAATATGAATCACCTCCTCCAGAGGGTGGAGAATCTCCAGTTCCGCAGGCAAACCCGAGGCAATCCAACTTGAAGAGAACTTCAAAGCAAATTCGCTTGCGCAAGAATATTCTGATTATCTCTGTCTCTTATGATTTTATGGTTGTCCGAGGATGAAGCAAAGATGGGGTGGTCGAGGTGGAAGATGTTTGCATACTGATAATGGCGGCAAATCTCCAGCATGTCGGACCAGCCCACTCCGTGGTAACTCCACCCCGCTCAAACAACCCGTTCTTATTCCGATTTTTCTTGCGAAACAACCCGTTTATTTCATGATCAATCCATGAAACGTGCGGTGTATGAGTATTTGCGGGCATGGCTAACCGACGTCCGGCGGAAACCCTTGATTCTGCGGGGCGCGCGGCAGGTCGGGAAAACTTGGTTGGTCCGGGAATTGGCTCGGGAGCGGAATCTGGCCTTGTTGGAGGTGAACTTCGAGCGCGATCCCTCGCTGGCCAAGGCTTTTGAAGCGGCGGATCCCGCGCGGGTTTTCAGCGATCTGGCCTTGTTGATGGATCATCGAGCCGCTCCGACGGACTCCTTGTTGTTCATCGATGAGATCCAGGCCGCGCCCGAAGTGCTGGCGCGGCTGCGTTGGTTTGCCGAGGAAATGCCGGAGCTGCCGGTGGTGGCGGCCGGCTCGTTGTTGGAATTCGCACTGGCGGATTTCTCCCACAGCATGCCGGTGGGCCGGGTGAGCTACGCTTATGTCGAGCCGCTTGGATTTCCCGAGTATCTAGATGCCCATGCGCAGCAACCGCTGCTGGAGCGTCTGCGTGCTTGGCAACCGGGAATCGAGATTTCCAGCGCCGTCCACCAGAAGGCGTGGGAATGGTTCGACCGCTATCAAATGGTCGGCGGCATGCCGGCGGTGGTGGCCGCCGACGCGCAGGGAGCCGACGCCAAAACCTGCCGCGACATCCAGCGCGACCTACTCCACACCTATCAGGACGATTTCTCGAAATACGCCGGCCGCATCGACACCCGGGTGCTGCGCCAAGTCCTGCTCACCGTGGTGGCCTCGCTAGGCAAAAAATTCGTTTATAGCGCCGTGGGGGACGGCGTGAAACTGGAGCCCGCCCGTCGGTCCCTAGAAATGCTCGCGGCGGCGCGTCTCTGCAAGTTGATCCCGCACACCGCAGCCAACGGCCTGCCGCTCGCTGCGGAAAAAAACGACCGCCAGCGCAAGGCAGCCCTGCTCGATGTGGGGCTGGCACACGCCTTGTGGAACACTCCCGCGCTCACGCATTTTCCCCGTTGGGAAAACCTTGCCCCCGGCATCCGTGGCGGCCTTGGAGAACAAATGGCCGCCCAACAATTGCACCTACTCAGCGGTAGTTTCACCCGCGACGGGCAATTGTTCCACTGGCGGCGCGAGGGAGGCCGCGCCGGGGAAATCGACTACCTGTTGGAAATCCACGGCGCGATCCTACCCGTGGAGGTGAAAAGCGGGGCCGCCGGCTCCATGAAAAGCCTCCACCAATTCATGCACGACAAACGCCTGCCGCTGGCGCTGCGCCTCGACCGGAATCCTCCCAGCCTGCAAGCCATGGAAGTCTCCACCACCCAGAGCCAAGCCGTGCGCTACACACTGCTCAACCTGCCGCATTACCTGTGCGCGTTTCTGGGAGAGATCATCACACGGATACCCAAGCCGCTGGACTGAACTGAGAGCCACCCGGGAACCCGATATTGATGCTCGTGCGGGATGGGTTGTAGTGATAGCGGATCGCGACGCGGAAACCCACTGATTAGAAAAAGTGCCTCGGCTTGGATTCGAACCAAGGACCAATTGATTAAGAGTCAACTGCTCTACCGACTGAGCTACCGAGGCATTACATAGGTGCCCGATTGACGCGGATCCGAAAATCCGAGAGCGCGGGCGACGGCGGAGGTGTAACAAGTCCTGCGATGAGGGCAACCGCAAAATAAAATTACATGCCGCATCATTCAGCTTTTGCATCAATAATCTACCACATGCCCGAACTCGCGACAATTTCATGGACAGCGGTCGGCTCGGCACTCAGTCACATGCACGCAAGCGCATGAGCCACTTTCACGAATCCCGTCTGACGCTACACCTCGCACTGCCGCTGATGATCGGCCAGCTGAGCCAAATGTTATTGAGCGTGGCGGACACACTAATGGTCGGGCACCTGGGGGTCACGGTGTTGGCGGCGTTGACGTTTTCGACTGCGCTGTTTCACGTGCCCTTTGTATTTGGGATCGGGCTTTTGTCGGGCATTTCTGTCATCACCTCATCGGCCCGTGGGGCGAACGACGCGCGGCGGGCACGCGGCAGTTGCCGCCACGGACTCTATCTGGCGCTGGCGCTGGGCACCGTGCTTTTTGGGATTTCTTGGATCATTTCGCTGAACCTCGATCGCCTCGGCCAACCGCCGGAAGTGGCGGCGCGCACCACGGTATTTTTTCGAATCATCATGGCGTCTATCATCCCCGCACTGGCATCGATCGCGCTCAAAAACCATGCCGATGCACTCAACCGACCCTGGCCACCGTTCTGGATCTTCTTGGGTGGTGTGACGCTGAACGTCGGCCTGAACTGGGTCATGATTCACGGGAAATTCGGTTGCCCAGTGTTAGGGTTTGAAGGTGCAGCATGGGCGACATTGATCTCGCGGTGTGCGATTCTTGTGGCGATGTTTGCGTGGCTGCTCTGGGTGAAAGACCTGCACGAGTGGGTGCCTCATCGGTGGATTCATTGGTTAGATTTTTCAGATTTTCGGCGGTTGTTAGCGATTGGATTTCCATCCAGTTTGCAGATGGTCAGCGAGGTGGCGGCCTTCTCCATGGCGGGATTGCTCATGGGTCGATTTGGAGCGGAAGCGATGGCGGCGCATCAAATCGCCATCACCCTCGCGGGCGTGGCGTTCATGATTCCACTCGGGCTTTCCATGGCATTGACGGTGCGAATGGGCCAAGCCCACGGCGCGGGTGAGTTGCACCGCTTGCGACCCATCGCCGTTTCCGGGTGGATTTTAGCGGGAATTTTCTCGATGGTCGCGGCCAGCTTGTTCTTGTTTTGTGGAAATTTCTTGGCCTCGTTGTTCGTCCGCTCGCCCGAGGTCATCGCGCTGACTTGTTCGTTATTGGTCGTCGCCGGTTTTTTTCAATTCATTGACGGCGTGCAAGTTGCGTCATCAGCGATGCTGAGGGGCCTGCATGATATCCGCGTCCCCGCCATGGTTGGATTCGTCGCGTATTGGTGCGTCGGACTGCCGGCGGGAGCGGGATTGGCATTCGGGCTGCAACTCGGACCCGTCGGTATCTGGTGGGGGCTAGCCATAGGACTTTTCATCGCACTCGTCGCCCTAGGACCCCGCTTGTGGAAACGAACCCGCTGTGTTACTTCATCCGCGTGAGCCGATTTTTACTGCTGTTTTTCGCCGTCCTCCTCCCCTGTTTCGCAGCGGATGTTCTAACTAAATTCACCGGGTGTGTCCTCGTCGCCGCGGACTGGAGCGATGGTGATAGTTTTTCCGTGCGGTTTCCAGATGGCAAAGTGCAGACCATCCGACTGTATGGTGCCGACTGTATTGAAATGCACGTCAATGGTGACGACACGAACGCGCGCCGCCTGCGCGACCAACGACGGCATTTCGGCATCGACGATATTCTAACCGCCAAGTCGTTCGGTGAAGCTGCGAAGCTTGAGACCTCCAAGTGCCTGGCCAAGCCTTTCACCGTCCACACCGCTTTCGCTGACGGCCGTGGCGATGCACGCTTCAGTAGAGTTTACGGATTTGTCGAAACTTCGGACGGGAAAAACCTAACATCTTGGCTCGTTTCCCAAGGACTTGCTAGAGCCTTCGGGGTGGTGCGTCAGCTTCCGGATGGAACGAGCGGTAACGAATGGAAAGAACAACTCGCCGATCTTGAACTCACTGCCGCACGAGCTGGCCGCGGCGCTTGGGCGAAGACCGACTGGGAAAAACTCCCTGAATTTCGCCAAGAAGCCCGCGAAGAACTCGCAGAGTTAGAAGCCGCGAAGGGTGTTAGACAAGCGCAGGAAGATAAACCGGTAGATATCAACCACGCGTCTCGTAATGAGTTAATGACCTTGCCGGGGATCGGCGAGAAGACCGCACTCGCGATCATCGGGTCGCGGCCCTATCAGAACTTTGGTGACTTGACTCGCGCGGATGGCGTCGGTCCGAGCACGCTGCAGAAGATCAAGGCGTATGTCGTCGTCACGCCGCCTTAAGCGATCCGCGCTGTTAATTTCCAGTGTTCGTTTCGGGCTAACAGAAACGCTTGCCGAGTCCCCTTTCCTTTCGCCGCCGCCCCATGCTCGACGACCACGCGGAACTCCCCCGCCCTCGCCTCCAAGCTCAAGATGCGAAAAACCGGCTCCCTGCGCATTCTGAAAAAGCAATGAATCGGCACGTCGGGGTGCGAGGCATTCCACAGATAGCGTGCCGGCGGGAAATCCCTAACATCTGCTAGAGCCACCAGCACCTCGCGCACCAAGCGAGCGCTGTGGAGCTTCACCAGTCGGCCGGTCGCTCGTCTCGCCAGCAGACTCTCGATCCAAGCTGCCGCGGGATTTTGGTAATCCTCCTCCATTTCTTGGATCAACTCCCGCGCGTGCAAGGCCATCAGCGCGTGCAGTTCGTCACGCTCGAGCTCGCCGCGTTCGAAGCTGGTAAAAATTTCGCGAGGGGTAGGAAGCATGTGGCGAGACGGCTGGATGGTTGACGGTTCGCCGAGTGATTAACGCCCCTCACGGTCAATTTCAACCGTCTCCATCAAATTTCTTCGCCGGACCGACCTCTCATTCCCGAGCTAGAAACCGGATTTCACGGCAAATTCGACACATTCGGGAGCCCTCGAGGCGGATGGGCGACGAATTTTGCATTTTCCTCGCATTGGCGGGTTGACAAGCTGCCGCGGGTCACTAGAGTGCGCCCCCCGAGCCGGACGCCGGACGGATTACGAACCTTTATTTGAGGCCCACGCCATGAGCAAACGCACCTATCAGCCATCCAAGCGCACACGGAAAAACCAATTCGGCTTCCGGGCCCGCATGGCCACCAAGTCCGGCCGCGACATCATTCGTCGTCGTCGCCAAAAAGGCCGCAAACGCCTCGTTCCTAAGGGCGTGGAAATTCAATACAGCCGTCACACGACGCAACACGGCAACTAAGGCGCAGTCTCCGCGTTGTCACAGGAGTCCACCGCAATCCTGCCATGCGACTCCCTCGAACATGCAGCATGACTCACCACGCAGATTTTGCGCGGGTCAAGAATACCGGCCAGGCAAAAGCTGGCCGGTTTATCATTTTAAGCACGCTGCCTGATCCATCGCTCCAGACGATCCGCACCGGATTCATCACCACCAAGCGCAGTGGCAAGGCACACGACCGCAGTCTGTTGCGTCGGCGTTTCCGCTCGTTGGTCCAGTCTCACGCGCCTCAATTCACAGAGATCCGCCGCTTCCTTGTCACCATCGCCCGGCCGGGTGCCATCACCGCCACCTTCGCCGAACTCGAAGAAGACTGGGTCCGCCAAGCCAAGCGCCTCGGTCTATTTCAACGCCCAGAATCCATCCATTGATCTCGCGACTCCTCACCTCCGTGATCCGGCTTCTGATCCGCTTTTATCAAAGGATCCTCAGCCCGATGTTGAAAATAGCCGCTGGACCCGCCGCGGGCTGCCGCTACACGCCGAGTTGTTCGCACTATTTTCTTCAAGCGGTGGAAGCCCACGGTCCATTTCTCGGCTCATGGTACGGGATTTGTCGGATTTTCCGCTGTCATCCATGGGGTGGTTGCGGCTATGACCCCGTCCCGTCATCCCTAATCTCGGAAACGCCAGCCAAGACTTGCTCCTGCCACCACGAGACACTCCACCACTAATTTCTCCACCACTTCATGTACGATCGAAAAACTTGGGTGATCCTAGCCCTCTGCGGCGGCCTGCTCGCGACGAATCTTTATTATTCTAGCAAAAACCAAGCGGAACAAAATCGAATCCTTGCCGCCAAGGAGGCTCTGCAAAAAACTCTAACACCACCACCCGGTACTCCCACCACCACCCTCGCGGAGCTCACCGTCGAACCAGCGCCCCCGTCCACCGAAGAAGAAACCGTCATCATCGAAAGCAAAGATGTCATCTTCACCCTCACCAACATCGGCGGCGGCATCAAATTCGCCGAGTTCAAAAATCAATTCCAAGTCGGCAGCAAATCCGAACTCGTCCAAATCAACCACGACGGTGCCGGCCCGATCGGTGGCCTCGCCGGCCCAGGAGAACTGCTAGAAAATCTTGCCTACACCTACAAAGCGGAGGAATCCACGCCTGGCAAAAAAGCGGTCTTCATCGCCAAGCTACCTTCTGGACTCATCGCGAAAAAGTCATTCTCGTTGGTAGAGGCTAACAAGCCCGGTTCGAGTTACCTACTGGACTTTGAACTCAAGCTAGAAAACACCGCTGCCACTGCCACAAACATCAACCAGTGGAGCCTCTTCCTCGGTGAAGCATCGCCACTCTATCAGGACGAAGCTGGACAGCAAACGGGATTCTTCTGGAGTGAAAATGGCGGCATCAACTTCAATGACAGCTCGTCTTTCAAAGGCGGCATGTTCGGCTCAGAAAAATCCTCGATCAAAAACGAAAGCGAAAAACCTATCAACTTCGCGGGCGTCACCAACCAGTTCTTCACCACCGTGGTCCGCCCAGTGAATCCGGTCCCATCGAGCGTCTGGGCGAAACCTAGCGAGGTCAAACTAACCACCAATGCCAAACCCGTGACCGCCGTCAGCGCCGGTCTCCAGCTCCCTGCCGTTTTACTCAAAATCAACGAGCCGCTTACGCTTAATTACCTCGTCTTCATCGGTCCCAAGCACAACCCGATGCTCCATCAAATGGAAAGCGCATGGGGCACAGGCTGGGGCGACGTGATGCAGTACGGTTGGTTCTGGTGGGTCTCCGGTCCGCTGAATTGGCTGCTCAATTTCTATCACAGCCTCCTCAATCACGTTTCCAAAAACTGGTCGTGGGGCCTCGCGATCATCTTCCTCACCATCACCGTGCGCTTCGTCATCTGGCCACTCCACGCCAAGTCGACCCACACCATGAAACGCATGGCCAAGCTCCAACCGGAAATGGCCAAGATTAAAGAAAAATATCCGGACGATCCTAACAAGGTGAACACGGAGACCATGGGACTCTATCGGAAATATGGCATCAACCCGCTCGGTGGCTGCCTTCCAATGTTAATTCAAATCCCGATTTTCTTCGGCTTCTATCGGATGCTGGAATACGCCGTGGAACTCCGCGGACAAGGCTTCCTCTGGGTGAACGATCTATCACAACCCGACACCCTCACCCACCTCGCTTTCCTCGGCGGCATCCCGCTGAATATCCTGCCCATCGTCATGGCCATCAGCAGCTTCCTGCAAATCCGCATGACACCAAAAACAGGCGATGCCATGCAGCAGAAAATCATGATGTTCATGCCATTCATGTTCTTCTTTTTCTGTTATAACTTCGCCTCGGCTCTGGCGCTTTACTGGACCACACAAAACATTTTCTCGATCGGTCAGACATGGCTCATGAGCAAGGTGCCTGAGCCAGAACTCAAGGCGCGCAGCGGCGC
>VFJU01000366.1 GCA_009885905.1 Verrucomicrobiota bacterium | reverse complement strand
GCGTTGTTAAATGCAGATTGTTTGCTCTTTGTTCCAGATCTGTTAGCCTATTGGTTGACTGGTAGAAAAGCTGTCGAGCGTACCGTTGCATCGACATCTCAGTTGTTAGACCCAAGAACGGGGGACTGGGCGTGGGGTGTGATCGATGCACTGAATTTGCCGCGCAAGATTTTTGGCGAAATCGTAGCTCCCGGCACGGTGTTAGGCTTTATCCGTGAAGATGTCGCCGTATTTATCGGTCGTGCAGGCATCCCAGTCGTGGCGACAGCGTGCCACGACACCGCCTCGGCAGTGGCAGGCATACCGTTGAGCGACGGCGAAAACCTTTGGCTATCATCAGGCACTTGGTCGATCATGGGCGTCGAAGCAGATAGCGCAGTCACCACGCCCGAAGCTTTTGAACTCGGATTCTGTAACGAACTTGGTGTCGATCACAGTGTCCGCTTTTTAAAAAACATCGGAGGACTCTGGTTGATTCAAGAGTGCAAACGTCAATGGGAACTTGATGGTGAGAAATTTAGCTACTCGGAAATGGCAGCGATGGCGGCCGATGCCGAGTCATTCACCGCCTTCATTGATCCCGACGACGCATCATTCGCGAGTCCCGGTGAAATGCCGGCCAAGATTCGTGCTTTTTGCGAGAAGACTGGGCAGGCAGTCCCTGCCGATCACGGTCAGGTTTTACGTGTGGCGAGCGAATCGCTCGCGCTAAAATACCGCGTTGTTTATGACAGCATCCGCAGACTCCAGGGGCGTGATTTCAAGCGCCTGCATACTGGCGGAGGCGGAATCCAGAATGAAATGCTCACACGAGCAACTGCGGACGCCCTCGGGGTCGAGGTGGTTGCGGGACCTGTAGAGGCCACGTCTTGCGGCAATGTGATTACCCAAATGATTGGCATGGGTCACTTGCCGGATCTCAAGTCCGGACGCGATTTGATTCGCCGTTCTTTCGATTTTAAAATCTTTGAGCCCTGCGACTCAGGGGTGTGGGAGACGGCATTCCAGCGCTTCAAAAAAGTATTAGAAATTTAAGCGGTTCG
>VFJU01000540.1 GCA_009885905.1 Verrucomicrobiota bacterium | reverse complement strand
TCGTAAGAATTGGCGTGTTTACCCGCCAAGTTATTCACGTTCGTTGGGTTGATCGTTCCATATCCACCCACCGCTGACGTGGTGAGCGAAGTTGAGGGAAAACGCAAAAAATTAACCCCATCCGCTGAAACCTCCACATAGGCCAGCTCTGCAAAAATACCACCGATCCCCGCTCCTCCTTGGTTCGATTGCGATATCACTCCGTTTTCATACACGACGAAGTCCGCACCCGAGAAATTTTGGATCGGCTTGGAAAGCTGCAGTGTGATCGAGCCTGGCAATACTCCTGCGGTGATCTGCGTGGCTGTTAGATCTCCAAGTGATACCGTGTCGAAAAGGTCACCTGTGACCTCACCAAGAGCCAGTGAGGAATTACTAAACGATGATCCCCCATCAGAGCGGTCGTAGTGAGTAACGCTTGCCGCCCAGTCGAAGAACACTGGATTCACATAGTTGCTTGGGTTTTGATAGATTGGTTCGCCAAATTCATCGAACCCAGTCAGCAAGCGAGCCGCGCCGACTCCGTGAGGACCGACAAATCCTGGAACAGGGGCATCATAACTGTTTAATGCATCATTCAGTGCAGCAGAATAAGGTCCGCCCTGAAGGCTTAACGAAACGCCAGCCCAAATAATCAAGCAGCGATGTAGCGATTTAAGCAACATGATCGATCGTATCATATGACCGGCGAAGGGTGACCAATTACACCCTTCGCCGTGAGGATTTCATTTATCGTTTTCTCCTTATAAGTAAAAGGAGGCCCGACAACGTGACCAAAATCGTGGAAGGTTCTGGAATGATGGTGATGATCCGATTTGCATCGGAAATAAGAAGTGCACCCTCATGCATTCGCAGCTCACCAAGGCGGTCTGTCGAAGTGAGAACAGTCTCATAATTTCCATTGCCACTCGCATCGAACTTCACAAGCGCCGATGGATTCACAAAGTCCGTAAGCGTGACGAGCACATTTCCATTCGCATCTATCAACAACGAACTGGCTCCAGCACCTGCAAATGAACCACTATAGTCGATCCACTGATGACCAGCGGCATCGAGTTGAGATGAAGAACCTCCTAACAAAGCTGCTGCAACTTCGATGGTTGACCAGCGATAAATACTAGAATCATTGTAGCCAGGAGCATAAAACATGTTTCCCTCCGCATCAAATGCGCATGGTCCTGAGCCACCCGCGACTGCTCCAATATCTAAATAACCAGATAGCACGCCACCGGCATAATAGCTGATTTGTGTCGTTGAAAAATCTGCAGAGCCGGTGGTGACTAGGCTATCTCCCCGTTTACTTAACAAGTAGTTTGTTGCAACAGTCGAAGTGGTCGTTGAGTCGTCAATATTGTAACGGTAAATTTTCGATGAAGGGTAATTACCATCGTTAAAATACACTGAGGAGTTGATCGCGACCACGCTAGCTCCCGCGTAATCTGCGCTTGCCGCACGGATCGTGGTGCTGGAGTTACCATCGTTGCGATATACTCCACCGGAGGTGAAGTCTTCTGCCGCAGTTGCATAGTACAAGTTACTATCAGATCCCCAATCGTAGCTGTTGATGGTGTCGCTATTGCTGTGTGTGAAGAACAAAGCGCTGCTGTAGCCTGCACTAAATGTCAAAGCCGCTTGAGCGGATGGATTTATGGCTATGAAGGCTATGTACACCCCAGCGAGTGGGGCAACTTTTAATCTGGAATAATGATACGAGGCGGTTTTGGTAATCGACGCAAATGCGCCTGCTACCGTTGGCATCCAAGATGCACGATATTTCATTGTATTGTATTTCTCTTCGATTTGTTTGTGATGCACGAAGAGAGAACCACAGGCGAAAACACCCGTGATTTTCTCTCGTCGATCCCCTTTCGCGGAGGACCATGGATCCCGATTCCTCGGACGAATCCGGCTGGCGGGGGTGACGAGCTACGAAAGCACAAGTATTCGGGCTCCCAGCTTGACCTCCTCCCCGCCTTCACCGCTTTTTCAAACGATTGGCTATGTGGGGATTCGTATCTGGATACCGCTGCGCGACAGCTCCGGGGTCTCACCGGATTCCATGACGCTTTCGTGGTTAGTCAGAAAGAATATTCTGTTTTGAGTGACTTGGGGCAAGTTAATTTTCCAAATTATCAGCATCGATCACCGTTGCCACTTGACGTGGACGTCATTGAACTGTTGCTTGCGCCATGTTCCGCGAGGTCCTCAAATCCAAATTGCATCGAGCCATGGTCACCGGTTCCGACGTTGATTACGAGGGAAGCATCGAAATCCCAACAGACCTAATGGAAGCCGCAGACCTGTGGGCGGGCGAAAAAGTATTGGTCGCGTCGATCACCACCGGGGCACGCCTGGAAACCTACATTCTACCAGGAAAACCCGGCACCGGCCACATCATGATCAATGGCGGTGCTGCCCACCTGATCAAAGCCGGAGAACGAGTGGCTATTATGGCCTTCGCACTGTCAGATTCTCCTATCGATTCGACCAATTTGCTTCTGGATGATCAAAATAATATCATCCGAGTTAGCCGGTGAGGCCAGTCATTCACCAGAAATGACGTTGACCGATTTTGAAAATCATGCAAAATTTTTACTACTTATGAAGTGCATCCTGCCCATCTGTGCCATTGCCACCTTGAGTCTTGCGGCCTGTAACAATGGATCAAGTCCCATCACCCGTGGTGGCTACGATCCTCTGCTTACGGCTGGCAGCAACAACACTCCTGTTCCTGACACACAAATCACTTTCACCGCTGGGCAATTCGTCCGAGCCGCCATGGACAACACCGCTTTCTTCAAGAATCGTCCTAACGGAACGGTTGACGCTGACAAGCTTTTGAGCCGTGGCACTTCGATGAAGGTAATATCTAACAACGATAGCTACTTGAAAGTAGAACTCGATAGCGGAGAAATTGGCTTCGTGCCGACGGTGATGCTGGAGGACCCAAATGCAGCACCACAGGGGCTTACAACCAACCCCGGTGAGTATCAGATTTACCCTCCCCTACCTGGAAATGGTTTGGACTCGTCACTGCCTGTCACAGTTCCCACCACCTTGCCACCAGAGGGAGCGATTCCGACAGCGATCGATCCCGATGCGCCCTCACCCACTGCGCCGCCTCTCAAAGAAAATCTTCCCAAGACCGTAGCCCCCGCCGAGCCAACCCTCGTGACTCCCACTGCCTCAGAGCAATCTAACCAAATAAAAGAACCTGCTTTGAAGACCCCAGGCGAGTGAAATTCTTCTCGCTCTTCATTTTCTCATTGCTGCTAGGTGCATGTGCAAGCTCGCCTGGCACCCTGAAAGTTAAGCAATATCATTTGAGAAGTGAGATCATCCTGCCGGCGGATGATCCAATGATGAGAATGGAAAAACTACGCCGCCTGCACGGAGCTGTTAGTGCCGCAGAACGCCGAGAGAGACTTGGGCAATATTACACTCTAACTTGGAACCATCCGAAGGGTACTGGACAAGGCGAAGTGGAGATCCGCTTCGATTACCAACAAGGGGCCAGTGCAAGCTTGGTGAAGCAGATGCACAAAGATTTTCCATCCAGCGACGGATCGGGATCGGTAGAATTCGCGGTACTCGGTGACGATTATTTCACACGAGGCAAGGTTTTAGCATGGAAAGCCACCCTGTTGCGGGATAATAAAGTGCTCGCAACTCAACAGTCGTACCTATGGCAATGAGCCTCACAAGTCTGCGATGGATGGTTGACGACCTGCCCTGATGATTTTACCTTAATTACTCAGTCGTCAGCCTGAGGACGACACTTTTTTCGTGACTACAGAAAGCTCAATTTTTGTCGGAACCTTTGATGGTTTCAGTTGGATTCGCTGCGAAGGGAAAGGATCGTTTCTCAACAGTCCAACCCTTAAAACCTTCGGGTTGGATAGGATCTCCGCTGAGGAAAAATGCTTGGTGATCGATCTACAAGCCTGCACCAGCATGGATTCAACCTTCATGGGAACCCTCGCGGGCTTAGCCAATCGCTTGGTCGCCCAAAACGGTGGCGTCTTACAAATCGCGGATTCTGGCGAGCGCAACCGCCACTCGCTCGAGGACTTGGGCTTGGATTTCTTGATGGAAATCGACCCATCAAGTGCCAAATGGCATGGGGCACTTGAAACGATCCGAGCAGAATTGAAGCCACCCCAGACTCCCTCCCAACTGGGCGCCATTCTGAAAACGGTGCACGTTCTCGAAGCTCACCAAACGCTCTCGGACACCAACGCCAAAAACCTTCATGCGTTCTCAAACGTCGTCAATCTGCTTGAATCCGAGCTGGAATCAAAACAGAAGCTCGCTGAAGATCCTGAACGGAAGTAAAATCCCTCTACGAACGCATCTGAAATTCCGCGTTTCCCCAAGATGCCTGATCTCCTAACAATTTTATTAACGCTCTGCGTTTTGGTCATCCTTGCCTTTGGGCTCGCTCTCCAAAACCAACGCCGTAAAGTCAAAGCCGCTCGCAGAAAATTCAACGAGCTAGAAGGCGAGGAACACCGGATGTTCACGTTCTTGCACGATCTTGGACTGGCAATCGAAAATGATCCTTCACTCTCACTGCTCTCACGCATCATCGTCGACGGTATCGAAAAGGTGGTCAGCGCACGCGGTGGGGCAATTTATTTTATCAACTCTGACGGAAATTATCTAACGCCATCTTATCTATCAGAAAGATGTCCCCCGCTGATCGGAATTCCAGTGGAAATTCGTAAAAAAGCCGAACGAGATCCTCGGGCTCTTGAAAGCCACCTGCGCCTGTCACGTGTACCACTCGATGAGGGAATCCTCGGCCACTGCCTGAGTGCACGTGAACCCATCCACGTCGAAGACATCAAAAACCACCCGGCGTTCCGAGACGCTTTCACTCGCTACACCGACAACGTTTCTGCGCTTCTCTCACCGCTGCGCCACGCAAACAAAGATCTAGGGGTGTTAGTCGTCGCAAGGCATCGCGAAGATGGACCCTTCACGGCCAACGACTTTGCGGTCTTCCGCTCAGCAGCCGAGCAATCATCATTTGCCATCGGCAACGCTCGCATCCACCGAGAAGCTCACGAAAAAAGAGCGATCGAAGGAGAATTAAAAAATGCTCGTGAGGTGCAACGAATCCTGCTTCCTCAAGAAAATCCTGTTGTCTCCGGCTACCGAATCAGTGGAACAAACCTTCCAGCTAGAATTATCAGTGGTGATTACTACGATTACATCGACCTCGGTGAAGAAAAAATCGGAATCGCCATCGCAGACGTCTCGGGTAAAGGGGTGCCGGCGGGTCTAATGATGGCGATGTGCCGCAGCGTCCTCCGCTCTGTCGCGATCAGTCATCCATCACCCTCAGTGGTATTAGCTGCTGTGAATCGCCAGCTCTTCCCAGACATACGCGAAGACATGTTCATCAGCATGGCATACAGCATTCTCAATTATAAAACTAACACTCTCACGCTCTCGCGCGCTGGTCACGAACCCGCCCTGCTTTTTCGCAGGAAAACCGGCGAGGTAGAACTCCTTCGCTCGCCCGGCCTTGCGCTGGGAATTGATAGTGGAATGGTCTTTGAAAGGGTCACCCGCGATGAAGAGGTCACCCTCGACTCGGGCGACTGCGTCCTGTTTTACACAGACGGCGTGAAGGAAGCTCTCGACGATTCCGAAGAAGAATTCGGAATGGACCGAATATGCGAATCATTTCGTTCAGCAGCACCATTAGGGGCGGAGGCGGTGCTTGAACGCATTCAAGCGGAGTTAAAACAATTCACAGGCGAAGGCCCACAGATGGACGACATCACACTTGTCGCAATCGAAAAATGCTAAGCGCACTGATTGGCTAAATTCCGAAAACATCTAACCGTGCAAATTAAATCCGCAGTTTTCACAATGAGTGCCCGCGACCCCAAGTCGGCACCCGAATGGAATAGAGACGAATTCGCGTTCATCGGCCGGTCGAATGTCGGCAAATCGTCTCTCATCAACATGCTGACGAATAAGTCGGACTTAGCAAAGGTCTCAGCGACTCCAGGTAAAACCCAGCTTCTCAACTTTTTTGTTATCAATGAAAAGTGGTCTCTTGTAGACCTACCAGGCTATGGCTACGCCAAAGTCGCCAAAAGTGAGAAAATTAATTTTAACGAGTCGGTCGGTGACTACCTCGAACAACGAGAAAACCTCAGGCTAGTTTTTATTCTAATCGATTCACGTCTGCCCCCACAACCCATCGATTTAAG
>VFJU01000074.1 GCA_009885905.1 Verrucomicrobiota bacterium | reverse complement strand
TATTAGGTATCGTCACGCTGGTCAGACGTGTGCAGCCTGAGAACGCATAGTCCCCGATGCTGGTCACGCCACTGCCGATCGTCAGGCTGGTCAAACCTGAGCAGCCAGAGAACGCTTCAGGCCAGATGCTGGTCACGCTGTTGGGAATAGTCACGCTGGTTAGACCTCTGCAGCCATCGAACGCGCCCCACCCGATACTTTTCACAGTTCTTGGTATCGTCACGCTGGTTATATTGGCCTTACCACTGAACGCACTACGCTCAATGGCAGTCACATAGAAATACGCCCCTGGATCATTATCATAGAAGTAGATACGCTCCGGGATATACACCGCCCCACCCGTCCCCGTGTAACCCGTGATGACGTAACCACCGAAATCATTCGAATTCGAATAAGAGTAGGTAAAGTCACCATATTGCTGCGCATGAGAAGGCAGTGCCGCCGCGATGAAAAGGAACACCGCGAGGATGGCACGGGTGAGGGTGCTAGGGATGAGATTCTGAAACATGGGATGATTCCTAGCAGCTTTCTTGGAGGGGGCAAGGCAAAGCTGCGGGGGTGGCGGGGCTTTTTGTGCCGTACAAGCGGAGATGGCGGGAAAGGTGGAAAATCCGCAGGATAGGTAGTCCTATTACTGCGGGATAACTGCACCAACTTTTTCGGCAGTTAGGGTCCGCCCACTTGTCGCCACCCGCGCGAGGAAGAAATTGAACCGCGAATCACGCCAAAGAACGCCAAAGGAAGATGAAGATTTTGAACAGAAAATTGCGAAGGAAAGGAGGGACTTCGGGCTGCGCTTTGGCTATCAATTTTAAGGCTCTAGGCCAGGTTTCCCCTTCGTAACTTGTTAGTTTAGAAGGTGGCCCGAGACGGATTTGAACCGCCGACACGTGAATTTTCAATCCACTGCTCTACCGACTGAGCTATCGGGCCATGATCTCCAACACCCTCGCGGGCGGGGCGGCAGTAAGAGCGCCCACGAGAGGTTTGACAACCTGAAAATCGCTTATTTCTTCATTTTCCAGTAGACTGAGAAAATTACTTCAAAAACACCTCGCGGGCCTTCGCTCCATCGCCCGGACCAACGATGCCTCGCTGCTCGAGGATGTCGACCATCCGCGCCGCTCGCGTGTAGCCCAAGCGCAACCGGCGCTGAAGCAACGAGGTGCTCGCCTTCTGCTCTTGCCGCACCACTTCGATGCATTTCATGATCAAATCTTCATCCGCTTGCGAGACGTCATCCTCGTCATCATCGTCGTCGTGGTTGATCGATGCTTGGATATCCGTTTCAAATCGCGGCTTACCTTGCTTGGCGCAGTGGTCGATGATTCGCTCAATCTCAGCATCGGTGACGAAGGCCCCTTGCGCACGCTCGAGCTTTGCAGAGCCGGGCGGGAGGTAAAGCATATCGCCCTTGCCGACGAGCTTGTCCGCGCCCTTGGTGTCGAGAATCACACGGGAGTCGAGCGCCGAGGAAACTTGGAAAGCGATCCGGCACGGGATGTTCGCCTTGATGATGCCGGTGACCACGTCCGCCCGCGGCGTCTGCGTGGCGATGATCAAGTGAATCCCAGCAGCACGCGCTTTCTGGGCGATCCGAGCAATGCACATTTCCACATCCGCAGGGGCGGTCTGCATGAGATCCGCAAGCTCGTCGATCAGTACAACGATGTAAGGAAAACGATCGGGAATTTTTTCCTCGAAAATTTCCTCATCATCTAACTCATCTTCCGGTCCTAGCTCGCCGGATTCCAGTGCGAGGGCCATGGCATCTAACTCCTCTTCGGTCGCGAGCACTTCTGGTTCTGCGTCCTCTTCTTCGGCCTCAACCACCTCTTCTTTTTCTGGGCGAGGGCGCGAGTTAAAGCTGTCGAAATTCCGCACCCCTACCTTGGCGAAAATGCGGTAGCGTTTTTCCATCTCGTTGACCACCCACTTGAGAGCAGCAACCGTCTTTTTCGGGTCGGTGACGACGGGCACGACGAGGTGAGGCAGGCGGTTATACATCTGCATTTCCACCACCTTAGGGTCTACCATGATGAAGCGTAGTTCATCTGGACCAAACTTGAATAGCATCGAGGCGATGATCGAGTTAATGCAGACCGACTTACCAGATCCGGTGGCCCCCGCGACGAGGCAGTGAGGCATGGCGGCGAGGTCGCCGATGACGGTCTTGCCATAGACGTCCTTGCCGAGTGCGAGAGGTATCTTCTTCTTGGCCGAGCGGAATTCAGGGTCGTGCAGCAGCTCGTGCAGCGGCACGGCGACTTTTTGGTTGTTAGCGATCTCGATGCCCACGGTGTCCTTGCCTGGGATGGGCGCGAGGATGTTGATGCGTTCGGCGCATGTGGCACGGGCAATATCTGCTTCTAACTGCGAGATGCGAGAAACGCGGAGTCCTGTGGACGGATAGATTTCGTAGCGGGTGATGGTAGGTCCGCGAGTGATGTCACCGGCCGTCACCTCGATGCCGAATGCTTGGAGCGTCTCGATGATCGTACGCTGGGTGTAGAGCAGTTCCTCGCGGTTTGCCTCTGGTGCTTCCACAGTTTCGTCGATGTCTAACAAATCGAATCCAGGCAGTTCGTAATTTTCAAATCCAGTGACGGAAAGAAATTGGTGATCGGTGGATTTTTTCCGTTCGAAAGGCTTGGTGCCTGGCATCATCGGCTCGTTAATCCGGCGTTGGGATGCATCGATGATCTGCGGTGTTGGAGTTTCCCTTAGTGGAAGCATCGTTTGCGGATCGTCGTCCACGACCTTAGCGGCAGCAGCCT
>VFJU01000163.1 GCA_009885905.1 Verrucomicrobiota bacterium | reverse complement strand
ATGAAATTTAGGTTTCCGAAATACTTGACGTGGATTAGGATCACGCCGTGAAGTTTCTTCGTTGGTTGTTGCCGGTTGCGTTGCTGATTTTCTTCAGTTTGCAGTGCATGCCGACCAGGCCCCTCGGCGGTGGGCGCGCCGCTCCATATGGGGAGGGTGGACAGGTATCGTTGTCCACGATGTTGCGGCAGGTGAATTTGAAAACGGATATGGTAAGAAGGGGGACTCACGGGAGGAAGGTCTACCGCCCAATGAAGCCGCGCTACATTACCATTCATAGCACCCAGAATTACACGGCGGGGGCCGCACAGCATGCTTTGGCGCTGAAAAATGGTGCGCTTCGCTCCGCCAAAACCCGTAACGGAAACAGAATTGGCTATCTCATCTGGCATTTCACCGTGGAGGATCGCATGGCGATCCAACACATGCCCACCAACGAGCAGGGCGAACACGCCGATTTCACGGGTCCCGGAAATCGATTTTCGATCGGCATCGAAATGTGCGAAAATCGTGGCAATAATCGAAATGCTACCGTCGAGCGCACCGCGAAGCTCGCTGCCGTATTGATGAAGAAAAACAACATTCCTCTGCAAAATGTTGTGCCGCATTACCACTGGCCACGCCGTGGAAAAAATCCGGCTAATAAAAATTGCCCCCACTTCCTGATGGACGGAGGTCGTCCCGGAGCGAAGTGGCGTGGATTTCTCGGACGAGTGAATTATTACTACCGGCGCATCGCTCCCTGATGAATGAGTTAACCCATGCCTACGGTAGCCCAGGAAACCGCGAGACGGTGCTCGAACCCGGGATCCACTTCGCGTGCCAAAGATGCACCGCTTGTTGCAAGTGGCCTGGCGATGTGCGGATCGAGGAAGATGAATTTTCGCGCATTGCTACCTTTATGGGTCTAACTGACCAAGAGTTTCTCGATCAGTTCACCCGTCTCAGAACAAACCGTCAGGGGCTTTCTCTCATCGAGAAAGAAAACCACGAGTGTATTATGTTAGAAGGTAATTCCTGTCGGATTCATCCCGTCAAGCCCGAGCAGTGCAGCGGTTTTCCGAACAAATGGAATTTCCCTGGTTGGCGTCAGGTGTGTGAGGCGCTCCCTGTACCAGTGATACACTAACGGTTTTTTGAATGGGTTGTAAAAGAGTTTTCCTGCGTCGTTTATCGATGAGTTGAAGTCGGTTGCAATCCATACTTACTCGCACGACGCAGGAAATTTTTTTCGGGGGAAGAATTACTTGCGCCTTTTGACTTCTTCCTCTTCGCGCAACATTTGCAACGGTGCTTCAACATCGTGCAAGGTGGAAGGGTCGGAGTCGCCTTGACTGCGGCGCCGGACAGCCGCCATTTTACGACTTAATGCGTCCTTGGATGCGCCATACGAATCCTCGTTCATCGAAAAGTTTGTTGTGTTCTCCGACCTGATATTCATCCGTGCAGCTGTGGCGATTGCATCTTGATTGGCCCCGAGAAATAGAAATTGCCATTGGTAATTTTCCGTTTGGTGGTGGATGCGCTGTGCGATGGATTCCCATGTGAATTTGCTGGATGCGTTTTCTTGACCATCGGTTAGTACCGCAACAATCACTTGGTTAGGTCGCTCTGCTTCTGGGGCGGCTGCGAGTTTGCTTCCAAGCTCGTCGATGGTACGACCGATGGCATCTAGCAGCGCCGTGCTGCCTCGCGGTACGTAAGTGGTCGTGTCGAGTTCCACCACTTCCGAAATCGGAACTGAGTGGAAGGGCAACTCGTAGCGGTCGTCGAATAATACGAGGGTGAAGCGCGCGGTGCCGGCGACTTGTTGCTGGTCGTGGAGAAGTCGATTGAAGCCACTGATTGCAGGTTCGATCATGGAATTCATGGATCCAGAGCGGTCAAGGATGAAGACGATTTCGGTGTATGGTTGTTTCATAGGAAACAGATTAAAGCACGGGGGGTGGGACAAATAGCGGGTGAGGCTAAAAAAATTTAAAAATAAATCGAGCTAGTGGATGGGACGTGGATTGCAATTGGCGGGCGTGGGTCATCTGGAGTGCGTCTCTGGTGGGTTTGTCGGCCAAAGTTTGGTTGGGTATTTCCCTTTGGAGTTGAGTTGCTATTTGCGGGGGGCTAGCGTCCGTGCCTCGACCATTATGAAGTATTTCTCGATTTTACGAAATTTTGCGTTTTTGGCCTTGGCCCTTCCCACTCATGCGTATGCACAAGCCCCTGAAAGTGTGATGGTGGTGGAAGCTCACTCCGGAAAAGTGTTAATCGCAAAAAATGCTGGTCAAAAACGACCTGTTGCCAGCCTCACGAAGATCGCCATGGGTGCGGTGGCAGTGGACTGGGCATCAGCGACCGGCGCAGATTTGGGAACGACCATCATCACGGTTCCTCAGAACGTCACTCTGGTTGGCGGGCCGAATCCGATGAACCTCCAGCCTGGCGATCAACTCACCTTGCGGGACGCGCTCTACTCCGCGCTCCTTGGCTCGGATAATCTCGCGGCGCT
>VFJU01000240.1 GCA_009885905.1 Verrucomicrobiota bacterium | reverse complement strand
GCGAAAGCGGGGCCGCCTTTTTTGTGAACAAGGAGCGTCATGAAGAACAGACAGGAATGTCCGTGTCACGTAGCGCTCGACTCCGTCGTTTTGCTTGATCAAAATTTCTCGAATGAAGCCTCGTTTCAATCCGCCGCACGGCGCGCAAAACAAACAAGCGCGGGAAAACCGCCACGTCCAGACGGTGGAAACCAGCGTGCCCTCGCTGGATGAGGATGATGTCTTGGCGATCGTGGCGCAGCAGGCGGCACCGTTTGTGTTGATACTCGACTGTGTGCAGGACCCTCACAATCTCGGCGCCATCCTCCGCACGGCGGATGCAGCAGGTGTGCATGTGGTCGTCGCGCCGAAGGATAAGGCGGTGGGAATCACGGAAACCGTGCGCCGCGTCTCGGTGGGCGCGGCGGATCATGTGCCGTTCGCCCAAGTGACGAATCTCGCCCGGACGATGGAAAAATTAAAAGCCGCTGGGCTGTGGTTGGTGGGGACCTCGGATCATGCGACATCGAAGTCGATTTACGAACTGGATCTGAAAGGTCCGCTCGCGCTGGTGCTCGGGGCCGAGGAAAAAGGCATGCGCCGGCTGACCGAGGAGAATTGTGATTTCCTCGCCCGCATCCCGATGGCCGGAAAAGTCGAGTGCCTCAACGTCTCGGTGGCCACCGGCGTGTGTTTGTTCGAGGCGGTGCGCCAGCGCCGGGTGGCGAGTGAATGAGCCGGTTAGAATTCTATCCGATCTACATCTAGGTCACAAGATATCAAGGATCGAGCAAGTCTCCTCGTTACGCCCATTGATCGCTGGAGCCGCGACGGTGATTTTCAATGGCGACACGTGGCAAGAGCTTGCCGAGCCATTTTATCAACGATCCAAAAAAATGTTAGACGAGTTGCAAACGCTGTGCCGCGAGGAGGGCGCTGAAGCTGTTTTTCTTCCGGGTAACCACGACCCTGGATGGCCTGGGCCTGGGTGGATCGAATTGGCGGGCGGACGCATCATCGTCACTCATGGAGACGCTTTGTTAGAGTCCGGCTCACCATGGAAACGTGAAATCCTTGTGAACGGCCAGCGTGTGAGAGAGCTTTGGGAAAAATTTCCCGCAGCAAACCATGATCCAATGGAGCGGTTAGAAGTCGCTCGCGAAATTGCTAGAGAATTGTGCTCGGTCGAGTACCCGACGGGACGGAGTTTTTTCTTGCGAGCTTGGGATGCGGTGCTGCCGCCGCTTCGAGCTGTTAGAATGATCGATGCATGGTTGACCCAAGGCACCCAAGGCGCGAAATTCTGCGCAGATTATTTCCCCCAGGCGGAGTTCTTATTGATCGGTCACTTCCACTGGGATGGTTGCTGGCTGCGCGATGGCCGGCGGATTATCAACACCGGATCATTC
>VFJU01000456.1 GCA_009885905.1 Verrucomicrobiota bacterium | reverse complement strand
TCGGTGACGAGTTACTTCGGCATGCGTAAGATCTCGCTGGGTAAAGACAAAAAGGGTGTGACTCGGATGATGCTCAATGGAGAATTCGTATTCCAAGTGGGTCCGCTTGATCAGGGGTTCTGGCCGGATGGGATTTACACTGCGCCAACGGATGATGCGCTGCGATTTGACGTGGAGGAGACCAAGCGTTTTGGATTTAATGTCACGCGCAAACACATCAAGGTTGAGCCAGACCGCTGGTATTACTGGTGCGACAAGCTTGGTCTGTTAGTTTGGCAGGATATGCCAAGCGTGAACTCTTACACGGATAAGCCTCAGCCGATTGATAAGCCACAATTTAAAACAGAACTGGTGCGCATGGTTCAGCAATGTTGGAATCACCCCTCGATCATCATGTGGGTGGTTTTCAATGAGTCTCAAGGGCAACACGACACCGAGGCCTTGGTTGCGGAAGTGAAAGCTCTCGATCCATCACGTCTGGTCAACAACGCCAGTGGCGATACAGATAAACAATGCGGTGATGTCATCGACAAACACAGTTACCCGGGTCCTGAATCTCCGAAGCCGGAGAAAGATCGCGCTGCGGTGTTAGGCGAATTTGGTGGTCTTGGGTTACCGATCGAAGGGCACACATGGAGTCAAAAAACATGGGGCTATAAAGACACCAAGAATATGCAAGATTTGACTCTCGGGTATGAGAAACTGCTTGAGAAGTCTTGGCTTCTCAACGCCGAATCTGGACTCTCTGCGGTGATTTATACACAGCTTACGGATGTGGAATCTGAGTGCAACGGCCTCATGACCTACGACCGTGAAGTCCGCAAGATCTCGCACGAGCGTGGCACCGCGGCGAACACGGGCAAGCAGAAAGGCGAGGCTCTGCAAAATTGATTGTTGCGAACGGATATTTGTCATTTTGACGGGCTTGAGTTTTCGAGTCCGCGGCGAATTAATTAGCAACTTTTCTGGTGCGAGGGGGTTTCGTGGGTATAATAATGGTCGCTTGATTCATCGGCTATTTTTGATAACGTCTGTCATCAAATCTGATTTGCGATCATCATTTT
>VFJU01000304.1 GCA_009885905.1 Verrucomicrobiota bacterium | reverse complement strand
TATTTTTTGCCCACCACGCGCAACACGTTCGTTGCGCCGATATTGCCAGAGCCATGCTCACGGATGTTAATACCATGCGCCTTGCCGATGATGAGACCGAAAGGGATAGATCCTAACAAAAATGCAATGAGTGGGCAGAGCCAGAGTTGCATCACTCGATGCTGGCGGATTGGATCGTTACAGGTTCCACGGGGACATCACTGCCAAGGCGGGCGTCGGGACGGGTGGTAACAGATTTGATTTTGTCCACCACGTCCATGCCGTCTACTACCTTACCGAAGACTGCATAGCCGCCGTTGTTAGGAAAATTTAGCATGCCGTTGTCCACCACGTTGATGAAAAACTGAGAAGTAGCGCTGTTAGGGTCGCTCGTGCGGGCCATGGCGATTGTGCCACGGTCATTTTTGAGACCATTTTTTCCTTCGTTCACGATTCCTTTACCCGTCTCTTTTTCGGTTAGGACCTGCCCCTGTTGGGTGAATCCGCCGCCTTGGATCATGAACCCGTTGATGACGCGATGAAATACTGTTCCGTCATATTGCTTCTTTTTGACGTAACTTAGGAAATTTTCCACCGTGATGGGTGCTTTTTCGGCATTCATTTCGATGACGATGTCGCCCTTGGACGTTTTTAATCGCACCTTCGCAACCTTGGACGTGGGTGCGCTTGGTTTTTCAGTTTCTTTGGTGGGCTCGCATGATGCGAGAACTGGAAAGAGCATTAAGGAAATTAGTGCGAGGTGTCGTTTCATCCAGAAAGTATTAAGCAAACGAATCAGCCAGTGCAAGTGCTGTTCGCAGGGCGGTGTGGATCAATTCGGAGCTGTTTTCTTCGATTTTTTATGTGTCCGTGACGGATGATGTGGTGCCAATAGGCCGTACTTCGGGCTGAATAAGTATGCGGCGATGAACAACAGTCCGAGAACAATCACGATCGCTGGACCCGGTGTGATACCGAAACTTCCGGAGAGCAGAACCGCGCCGATTGATCCGATGCCGCCGATCAAGCCTCCGCCCCAAAACAATGCTGAGGTTCGGTCGGTGAGTAGAGAGACGGTTGCGGCAGGCGTGACTAACAATCCAACCGACAAGACGCAGCCAACCGCTTGTAGAGATGAAACAAGAGCCAGTACCAGCAGGGTGAAAATCAGGTACTGAATGAAGCGGACTGGAACACCTTGTGCCGCAGCAACGTGGGGTTCGAAAAGTGTTAGTAAAATTGGGCGCATGAGTAGATTGGTAACTAACAGGATGATAGTACCAATGCCGAATGCGATCCAGATATCTGTGTTACCCACTGCGATGATATCGCCAAATAGCCAGTGTTCCAGTTCTTGACGCGTGCCGATCTTAGGCAAGAGGGCAATCCCACCAGCGAACGCAGCGGTATAAAGAACCGCCAACGCGGTGCCTTGTTCCACACGGTTTCCTCGAGCGACTGCAACCGATCCAAGACCAACTAACAGAGCAGCGAATAACGCGCCGAAAAATGCATTCCACTGGCTAAGTGCACCAGTCAGAAATATGCCCAATGCGATGCCTGGAAGCATTGTATGAGACAAAGCTGATACGGATAGTGCATTCCGCCTCAACACCACGAACCCGCTAAAAAATCCATTTGTAAAGCCAATGAACCCTGCGGTGGCAAGTGCTCGCTGATAGAAGAGATTGTTTAGGAGATCGAAATCCATAGGTCATTCAGAAATTAACGGCTCGTAGAACGTTTGGTTAATTAGTTCTTCGGTTAGAACTTCAGCCACCGGCCCGAAAGCAACGGATCGGGTAGCAAGTACCAGTACCTCGTCAAAAAGTCGAGGCACCGAATTCAGATCGTGGTGGGAGGCGATGATCAAGCGACCCTCATGAGCGAGTTTGTTGAGCAGTTCGCCCAGAAGTTGCGAAGCATTTCGATCCAGTCCTGTGAAGGGTTCATCTAGCAGCAGCACATGTGCCTCCTGTGCAAGTGATCGCGCGAGAAAGGCTCGTTGTTGTTGGCCACCGGATAGCTCGCGGATTTGTCGGTCTTGCAGATCCAGCAATGCGAGTGATTCCAGAGCTTTATCGACGGCGAGGCTGTCGGTGTTTGAAAATTTACGCCACCACCCCGTTTGCGGATATCGCCCCATTTCCACCAAGCCACGTACGGTGATAGGGAAAGACCAATCCACGTCCTCGCGTTGCGGGAGGTAGGCGAATTCTCGCGACCATTTTTTGACCGTCGTGCCTCGCCAGAGGATGGAACCTTTTTCTCGTGGGACAAGTCCCGCGATGGCCTTGAGCAGTGTGCTTTTACCGGCACCATTTGGTCCAATGAGGGCGACTCGGTTACCGCAGGATGTTGCTAGAGAGATGTTTTCAAGCGCCAGTACGCGGCGATAGCTCACTGATAGATTTTCGATCACCAACTCGTGATGGTGCCCGTGATGATCACAGCAATCGTGATGGTCATCGCTCATGGTTTGAATTCTGAAACGGGGAATTCCAAGATATCATCGATGTCACCATCGGCGTCGAACACGTGAATGAGAGTTTTTTCTCCTCGGGGTTCTAGCGTGATTTTGGCGAATCGATGTTCGCCTAGACTTGATGGGGTTTGCCACTGAATCGAGAGGCTGAGGTGGGGGTTATGCGGATCCATTTCAACGGTGCCCGAGAGTGCCATTTCCGGTGTGAGCTTTTGAATAGATTTACCCGTATTGATCTCGACCTGACGAGCGGGTGAGGAAAGCAAGAGGTGGAAAGGGACTTGATAGTTTGTGTTTGTTGGGGCTTCAACCGCCACAGCAGATGCGGGCAAACCACCGACGGTTCGCTTGTCGGTGACCCACATCAATCCACGCCCAGTGACCATGAGAGCCATTGCGAGCAGGATAAATCTGACTAAAGGTGAACCGCGCACGTCACGACCATGCGTCGCAAATTGATGATTTGCAAGAAACTTGCATCTGCTGTTGTTGGACAACTCACATCGCTTCCGATCTTCAACTCGGACGAGCGAGATCCATTTTGCTTACTTGATTTCGTCTTCTTCGTCGACGGTGTGCGTGAGGATAAATTGCAAGTCGTCGATGCCGAGGTTGGATGCGAAGCCTTCATCTCCGAGCACGTTGGTAACGAGCTGGGTTTTTTGATGTTGAAGGATACGAATTTTTTCTTCGACCGTATCTCGGGTGAGAAGACGGTAGGCGATCACTTTATTTTTCTGACCGATCCGGTGGGTTCGGTCGATGGCTTGGTTCTCCACGGCAGGGTTCCACCATGGATCGTAGAGAATGACGTAAGAGGCTGAAGTTAGATTAAGACCGGCGCCACCTGCTTTGAGTGAAAGCATGAAGACTGATGGGTCCTTGGTCGTTTGGAATTTTTCGATTTCGCCTTTCCGATCCTTGGTCTGGCCCGTGAGGTAATTGTAGGGGCGGTTATTGAGTTCCAAGCGTGCTTTGATAAGGTCGAGCATCGAGACGAACTGCGAGAAGACGAGTACCTTGTGACCTTCTTCGTGAAGTTGATCTAGCAGATAGAACAACGATTCCATTTTTGCAGATTCTTCTTTTAGGTACTTAGGGTCGATCAGGCCAGGGTGGCAGCAAATCTGACGCAAGCGCATAAGACCTTGGAGAATAGCGAAAGAGTTTTTCTTCACTGCCTCATCCGAATCAAGACCTAACAGAGCTTTCTGAATCCGCTTGAGTTCGTTTTTGTAAAGCTCGAGTTGAATACCCTCCATTTTCGAGTAAACTTCTTCTTCAGTACGAGGTGGAAGGTCTTGAGCGACCTGTAGTTTGGTACGGCGGAGCAGGAATGGACGCAAGCGCGAAGCGAGGCGACTCTGGCTAAGTGGGTCCTTGCGTTTGTCGAAGCGCTTTTTGAAATATGCTCGGCTGCCAAGGACTCCTGGCATGGCGAATGCCATGAGTGACCACATATCTAGCAGGCGGTTCTCGATGGGTGTTCCTGTTAGTACTAAGCGGTTCTCAGAATCCAGTTCACGTGCGCACTTGGCAGCCTTAGAGTCTGGATTCTTGATTTGCTGACCTTCGTCGAGAATCGTCGTGAGCCATTTGATGCCATTCAGTTCCTCGCCGCAGACGCGAAGTTGTGCGTAGTTGAGGACGAGGATATCGATGTTGTTTTGAATATTCTCGACGTTGATATCATCGCGATTTTTAAGGATCTTGACCTTCAGTTGCGGGGTGAATTTACCCGCTTCACTGAACCAGACGTCGAGCACCGACTTCGGACAAACGACGAGGGCTGGCTTTTTCATGCCTCCTTTTTTGCGATGCTCTTCGAAGAGCCACAGAAGATAAGTTAGGGATTGGATCGTTTTTCCAAGACCCATGTCGTCGGCGAGGATTCCGCCGAAATTATTGACGCAAAGGTATGCGAGGAATTTGAATCCATCCACCTGATAGGGGCGAAGAGTTGCGTTGAGTCCGTCTGGCAGATCGGGGTTGACCTCGAGTTGGATGTCGTTCGCGCGGTTCTTGATGCGCTCCCATGCTTTCGGGTCGAAGACCTCGGCGGCTTTGGGGTCGGAAAGTTGTAGGGCGTGCATGCGGTGCGTCTCGCCGGAAAGGTCGAATGGATCCAGTCCGAGTCGGGTGACGGCTTCGCGTTGGTCGGCGTCTAGTTTGATCTCTAGGCGCATCCATGTGCCGTCATCCATGCGGACATATCCGCCTCTAGCAGCGACGAGTTGACGGATTTGTGCTTTTGATAGATTCGCACCTTCCACGTCGATGACGATGCGAAGATCGAACCAGTCGATATCTTGACCGACGACTTCGAAACGCACCGCCGCGGTGACAGGATCTGCGAGGATTGATTTCAGACGGAGATCGATGTCGAGCTCGATAGTATCGGGCATCGCCTTGATCCACTCGGCAAATTTTTCAGGGAATTGCTTGGTGATGCGTGACTTGAAGGAAATCAGTTTTTCGTCGTAGCTGAGAGCCATTTCGTCGAGGATCGCGGGCACTGGATAGAGGTCTTCTCGTGCGAAACGGAGCAGTTGTTTACCCTTGACCGGTTGTTGTTCGGCGAGTTCCCAGCCCTCCTTGGTGAGGCGCTCGGTGCGACGGCCTTTGGTCTCGATCGCGGTCACGTCGATGACGAGGTGTTCAGTTTCGGCAGCGGTGAGGCCGGCGATAAGTTTCATTTCGAACTTTGGTTTGAGTTCGAGATCGACGACACGCTTAATGAGTGATTCGGGGAGTGCTGCACCGATTTTGCGGAGAAACTCAACGCCCTCTAACGAGTCGATGACCCGCACTGGAATCAGGTAGCGAGGCATGACGTCGGTTTCCTCTAACCATCTTGGTGGGCCAGGGAAAACCGTTTCGTCCGACTGATAGAGTTCCTTGCGACCTGGCAGGAGTCGGACCGAGTGAGAGACATTCTCGCCAGAGGCGGTGACGAGTTGGAGAGCGAAACTTTTAGGGTCGTAGGGCTCGTCTTCACAGACCCAGGAGAGTGGTTCCTCCGAGACTTTAAATTCACGCTCGTCGAGATTGACGATGTACCCTTTGAGGGCAGGTTGGCGGAAAACACGGTTCATAAACCGGCAGGATTCCTCTTGATCGAAGTCTAGGGTGGTGTCGCCGTATTTGCGGAAGAAGGCAAGATAGTGCTCCCACAAGGTTTGGCTGGAAGCGTCCATCATGAGTGCCGCTTCGTGGTGCAGATTTACATAGGCCTCGATGTCATTTTTTTCGCGGAGTTGAACCCAGACGTTGGCTTTCTCTTCTTTGACTTCGAGCCGCGCCTCATTGATCGTTGCGACGAGTCGAAAAGTGACGGAAAGCGGAGCATCTTGTGGTGGGCGTTCGTTGACTTGTTCGATGCGCTCGTACCATGAGGCGACTTCTCGCTCTTGTTCCCAGTCCGCCATTTTTTTCTGAACGTGTCCGAGGTCGGTGATCACGCTCATGAACTCCGGATAAGAGAGTTTTTTCTTGTAGAATGCGTAGGCGATGTAGTTCCAAAACTCGAGGATGTCGCCAGGTGGAATCGGCCAGAGTTCGAGCGGTTCGTAAGTGGTGATTTCCCAGCGCGGCGTGATGCGCACCATGTCGTGGTCGTGAAGTTCTCCTTCGATGACGTAGCGGCGGTAGCGCTTTTCGATTTTAGTCACGAAGTCTGCTTCTTTATCGTCGAGCTCGCGACCGAGTTTTTCTTCGATGATGTCGAGGACCGGGGTGTCATCAAATTCGTTAGGCGACTCAGGGAGGTCCTCGCCACGGTGCATGCGCTCCATCATTGTGGCGTATTGGCAAGCGCCTGCGATCAACTCGTTTTCAGCGGTGCAAGATCCGAACCAACGGTTACCTTGAAGGCGGAGACTGGTGCGGAAGATTCCAGTTTCGTCTTCGACGCGACCTTGGATAAATAAATGATTGCCGAAGATCTGGGTAACGGCTCCGTCTTTTTGTAACAATTCGCCCCGTTTTCTAGCATCTTCTGGAAAGCTATTTAAAAAATTAAGGGTCGCTCGGTCTGGATTCATCGATAGTGGAGGTAAAATAACTCGGAGGAATCTGCACAATGCCACTTAGCTTGCCGTAAACTGTCCGAGAAGCAATCCTAGTCGATGAAAGTGACAGGACGCAATAAAAACATCCTTACCATCGTTTTTGTCGGGAAATTTCCCCTTAAGCACGGTCGCGAATCCGCTTCTTCAGACTAAGACTTTTTTCACAAATGTGGCACGGTAGGTGATACCGAGCCCGCCGATGACAAATAAGCATGGAAACCAAATTGAGTAGCCCGGTGCCAGCGAATCGACATTCAACACTGCGAATTCTGCAACGTTGGGATTGACGCGGCAGGTGGTTTGTTTTCCTCGTGGGAATTGGATGATTCGTTGTTCGGCTAAGGCGCGTTTGGATGACCATGGGCTTCCACGCAGCGTTAGGTTTTGGCTCGTGTAGGTCTTTCCATTCCACTCGTAGCCAAAACTTAAATTTTGTCGGTACTCCATCGGCGAATTTTCGTCGTGCCGCCTTTGTTCGAGTTCGGAGGTGATAATCACGCATGAAACTTCCGGCCAAGTGCGCATTTCGCGTGCTCTTAGGAAACTGCGCGTCATCAGCCATACAAATAAACATCCTAAGAGGGCGATGGAGAGTCCGAGGACCGCCAGGAACCACCTCCCTGAGAGACTGGGAGGCGTGGGCACCCGGGTGGGAACGACTGGTGCGTTGGGCATGATGAAAACCATGCGCCAAATTCGTTGACGATGCCAAAGAAAATTCGAGAGGAAACGTTGGATCGCCATGGGAAGCATGAATGGGAATTTTACTCGATTCGAATTTTCGTATTGATCGATGAATGATAAGGTTGTCATCTAAATCATGCGAATCCGTTGGCCTATTTTCATCGTGGCTTTGCTTCTGGTGGGCTGGTTTGGTTATTGGCTGGCATCGACAGCGGTGCCTCACCCACCCACGACTCGGCAGAAAGCGGATGTGCAAATTGAGGCGCAGATCACTGACACGACTCCTGCGAGAACTCCGCGATTACGCAGAGAACTCCGGGCCCCAAGCGAGTCAGAAGATGATGAAGCTCTGGACGCCGGTGCTCTGCCAGGGCAGCGAGTTTTGGTTTTCGATGACCAAGCCGCTCTCGAACGCTTTTTGGTCCGCGCTGGAAATGATGTGTGGATCCTCGGACGGCTTGATGCTCTCAATGCGTTGCGCGTTGGATTTTCCAATGCGGATGAATTTGCAGACCTTGATGATGGTGACGCGCAGGCATCACTGGTTTACCCAGTGAATATTCCATCTCCTGCTGAAGGAACTGTTCAGGAAGGTGCGGTCGGATTGGGAGATGGATTATTAGAATGGTTAGGGATATCGGGAGACAACTCAGCTTGGGGCAGCGGCGTTAGCATCGCTATTCTCGACACCGGAGTGACGTCAAACTCGATATTTTCTAGCAAGATATCAGCGATCAATCTAGTGGATCTTCCCGCCGACCTTTCGACTCAGAATGGACACGGCACAGCGGTGGCATCGATGATCATCGGAAACGGGTCTCTGACTCCAGGAGTTGCTCCTGGTGCCTCGATACTTTCTATCAGAATAGCCAATGATCTTGGGCAATCTGATAGTTTTCTCCTCGCCAAAGGAATCGTTGCAGCGGTTGATGCCGGTGCTCGATTGATTAACATATCCTTAGGCAGCCCTGGTGACAGTGGCGTGGTGAGAAATGCCATCGAGTACGCACGAGCCGCGGGTTCGATCATTG
>VFJU01000214.1 GCA_009885905.1 Verrucomicrobiota bacterium | reverse complement strand
TGGCCACCACCAGACAAGCGCCCACCGCTTGCAAGGCGGCAACGGCGGTGGCCGCAAGTAGAGCGAGAAGCAATACATGAAGAAGACCTGCGCGAAGCCCGAGGGCACGGGCTTGATTCGGGTCAAAACAAAAAAGCATTAAATCCCGCCATTTCATGACTAACACAATTAAAGTCACCGCGCTGATCGCAGAAACCTGCAAGATATCTGGATCTGATATCCCAAGAATATTTCCTAACAGGATTGTTTTGAGATCAACTCGAGCGGGAAAAAGCGAGATGAGTAATAAGCCCATAGCGAAATAAGCGGTGAAAACGATGCCTATCGTCGCGTCCTCACGGATGCGGCTTGTTGCTTTAATAAGCGCCATCGTCCCTGCCGCGAGCAGCCCAGCAATAAACGCTCCCAATGCGAATGGCATGCCAAGAATGTAGGCGATTGCAACGCCGGGAACCACTGCGTGAGACAACGCATCTCCCATCAATGACCAACCCTTGAGAGTGATGAATGATGATAGAAATCCGCAAGTTCCGCCGATCAGCGCACTGACCAAGATCGCTCGTAACATGTAGTCGTATTGAAACGGCGTCAGCAGGTTTTGTAAGGCCTCATTCATGCTCTTCCGTGCGCTGTTTCACCAGTTCCTCGTGTTCTTGACGGTCTTTGTATTCAAGGTGCCCATCCTTGCCGAAGATGAGAGGGCGCTCATCGTCTGTTAGAATTCGAATCGCTCTGCCGTCATGGTCTTGGATGGTAGACTCATCGAAGTGGAATTGCCGTAACACCCCACCAAAGGCCGCGGCGAGGTTTTGCTCGGTAAAGACCTGCGACGTCGGACCGTAGGCTAGCACCGTGCGATTGATGAGCACCACTTGATCGCAAAACTCTGGTACGCTTCCGAGATTGTGGGTCGATACAAGAATGATGCACCCCGCCGCACGGAGTTCGCGCAGCAGAGTGATGATCGCCTCCTCGGTTTTTACATCAACACCGGTAAATGGCTCGTCTAACAAAATCACTCGTCCACCTTGTGCGAGAGCTCGCGCGAGGAAAACTCGCTTTTTTTGACCCCCGCTCAATTCACCAATCTGGCGGTCTCTGAACTCCCACATCGCCACGCGTCGCAGGCTGTCCTCGACCTTCGTTTTATCCACAGCACGCGGGATTCGGAGGAAATTCATCGCGCCGTAGCGCCCCATCATCGCCACGTCCCACACGCTCACTGGGAATTGCCAATCCACCTCCTCGGCCTGTGGCACGTATGCCACAAGGTTGCGTTTTAGCGCGGCACGTACAGGCAGCCCATCGATCTTGACGCTGCCCGCCTTGGGTGTGACGAATCCCATGATACTTTTAAACAAAGTCGACTTGCCACTGCCATTGACGCCCACCATGGCGCAAATGGTGCCTCCCATCAGCTGGAAAGAAGCATTTTTCAGAGCGAGGTGTCCGTTAGAATATGCCACCGATACTTGATCGACGTCGAGGCGGTGGACATGATTGGAAGGGGTCATGGCGATTGGTTAAAGCCATTTACAATGGTATTAGCATTGGTTTCGAGCAATTTCAAAAACGTCGGTGCCGGACCGGTTGCGTCGGTGAGTGAGTCGACAAAAAGCACACCCCCGTAGCGGGCACCGGATTCTTTTGCCACTTGGCGAGCGGGCTTGTCGCTCACCGTGCTTTCGGAGAAGACGACTGGAATCTTGTTTGTCCGCACGCCGTCGATCACATGCCGAACTTGCTGCGGAGTACCTTGCGAGTCCGCGTTGATCGGCCAGAGATAAAGTTGCTGGAGATCGTAGTTTGCACACAGGTAAGAAAACGCTCCCTCGCTCGTCACCAACCACCGCTGCGGCTCTGGGATCGCCGCAAGTTTCTGGCGGAACGGTTCATCAAGTGCTTTGATTTTAGCAATATAAGCTGCGGCATTTGCGGCGTAGGTCGCCTCATGGGCGGGGTCCATCTTCGTAAGCGCGCGGCGGATGTTCTCCACATAAATCACAGCGTTCGCCGGCGCCATCCAAGCGTGAGGATTCGGCCTTCCTGCGTAGGGTCCCTCGGTGATTCCGAGAGGCTCAATCCCAGCGGTTAGCACTGCGCTAGGAACTCCTTTGACGTTAGCAAAAAATTTCTCAAACCAGAGTTCGAGATTCAGGCCATTCCACAACACCAGGTCCGCCTGCTGTGCTTTGACCACATCCTTTGGCGTTGGCTCATAGCCGTGAATCTCTGCGCCGGGCTTGGTGATCGATTGCACCTCCGCGGCATCGCCCGCCACCTCACGAGCCATGTCCGCGAGGATTGTGAAACTCGTCACGACCTGCTTTTTCCCTGAGGTCGGTGGCTTTTTCATTTCTCGGCAAGCCCCGACACAGACCACTACGAATCCGAGTAAACAAAGAAACATCATGCGTCGTCCGCCATTTAAATTCACCAAAGAATCCATGGCCCATTTCATCTTTGGTTCAATGGGGAACTTCAACACACTTGTTAATTTTGACATTGCCACTGGTTAGGTTCATTAAATTGAGCAGGTATTGTTAGTCGTTAGAAAACCCACCTCTCTTGCAATGGCTCACTCATCATCGATCTGAAGCCGACGCGGCTGCTTGATCGGAATGCCCTCCTCGACGTCGCCTAGATCGAGACTGTCCAGCACATTGGTGCTTCGCCGCACCAATCCGGACTCTGGTGAGACCGCCGCAAAACTTGGAACTTCCGTGTGGTAAGGATCGTCACCCACCACGAATGGATTGCTCGGCCGGACGGGTACTGCGTCGAGCGCTGGCATGTTTAAAATCGCATTCTCCGGGGAGATCCCATCGCTGAGTGCACCAGAATGAATCGTACAAAACGCTAGATTCTCCGTTCCTTTGCGAAAATACTCAGATACTGCGGTCGACCGTGAGCGCACCGACCCGGTCGCGATGTCCTCGACGTGCTCTTGACAAAACTGCGTCGCCCGTTGACCGGAAGTTGCGCAGATCGGGACCTCAGCCACGGTTGCGGGTGGAGCGATTCCTTGCCCACCGAACGATGGGGTTGCTGCGTTCATCGTCGCCGCCCAGACCGGCATCGCAAGATCGCGACTGAAAGCACCTGGATAAATCGCCTCGCTACTTCCCGTTAGAAATCCTGTCCAAACCCCGCAAGTCACGCGCTTGTTGTACCCGATGAACCACGAGTCGCTAAATCCAAAGGTCGATCCACCTTTACCAGCCCCGTTGAATGGCTTCTCAAGCAAGCCGTCCAACACCCCTTTCGAACTTCCACGATAGAGCGAGCCGGCCATCATACTGTGCACCTGCCACGCCGTGGCAGGATCGGTGACGCGGCGCGGTGTTTTTGCCAGTCGCTGGCGTCTGTAAACCACGCGCCCCGCTGAGTTCTCCACGCGGTCCAAGTAGACTAGTCCACCGGGACCCGCCATTCCCGCGAGGGGAAAAACCGTCATTCCTAACACCGCCTGTTTCATCGAGACCTCTTCGAAGCCCACCGCGAGGCGCGGCAGCAACTCCGCCTTCTTCATCGGCAAGCCAAACGCGACACTCGTGTCCACCACCCGTTGCAATCCGACCAATCCGGCAAACCGAACAGTCGCTGCAATTTTCGAATTCTCAAACGCTTCTCGCGCCGGGATTTTCCCTTCATAAATCGGTGACGCCACTTCCATCCCCCATTCTCCGAGGATTCCCTCTTGTCCGCCCACCATCACCGCGCGGTTATCCATCGCCACATCCTCCACCAAAGTGGCGGGTGTCTGCTCGCCACTAAATCCCGCAGCATAAATGTATGGGAAAAATGCTGTACCTAACGGGCGTTTACCAAGTTCGATAAAATCGTATGGAACCTGCGCGTAGTCACGACCACCGACGTGCGCAAGGACTTCGCCTGTTTCGTGATCTAACATTAAAACTGCCCCTTGCAGATATTCTGCGGGTTTAGTGCTGCTTTTCCGATAGTCCAAATACTTTGGGTGTTTGTAACCCGGCCTAGACTCTGCTTTGGTCAAACTTTCCGTTAGTGACTTGTAGGCCGCGTTCTGCGCCTCAGCAAGAATGGTCGTATAAATTTTAAATTTCCCGGACGCCAGTGCATCCTCTCCGAGTGCTTGCCCGACTGCTTCTGCGACCCGCTCGTAAAGGTGAGATGTGCCACGGCGCAGCGGTTGTGGATTAAGAACCAGTGGCAACGCTTTAAGGCGTGCGAGTTCTGCCGAGGTAATCATCCACTCAGCGCACATCCGCCCGAGCACATAGTTGCGACCTTCGCGGTTCACCGTGGGATTATTTAATGGTGAACGTCCGTTAGGATTTTTGATTAGAGTGACCAATGAAGCACATTCTTCCGTAGTCAGATTCATCGGCTCCTTGCCGAAATAACCAAGAGCCGCCGAGCGAATTCCATAAAATCCGCTGCCGAAGTAAATCCGGTTGAGGTAGAAATTTAGAATCTCTTGCTTCGTGTAACGATCCTCGATCCGCCGGGCGAGGAATGCTTCCACCATCTTGCGTTGGATCGTCGTTTCTTTTCTAACAATAGCTTCTTGTTTCAAGTTATAAGCATTCCGCGCCAGTTGTTGAGTGATCGTGCTGGCGCCTTGGTTACCACCTTGCGCGTTGAGAATGACCGCTCGGACCACACCGATGAAGTCGATGCCTTGGTGGCTGAGAAACCGCGAGTCTTCGCCCGCACGCAGGGCTTTCATGAAAATTTCTGGCACCTTATCGATCGGGATGACGCTGCGATTTTGCACGAAAATCCGGCCGATCTCCTTACCATTACGATCCAGAATGATGCTCGGCTCCTCAAGGTCATTGATTTTAGCCAAGTCATAAGTTGCGGCGCGCTCACGGTATTCTCTCGTATAGCCATCCACGAAAATCCAAGCTACCCCCACCAAGATGAAGCCCAGCAAAAGCAAGCCTAGCCAAAATCCTGTACGCATGAAGAACCAAGGCTTGCTGGACTTCTTTCGATTCGCTTTTTGAGTGTTTGCCATGTCTGATCCGGAGTCATTACCGCCCTTGCAAGCCGCCATGCGTGCGAAAGACTATCCGACCGATGAGCGTCCCGCAACTGCTTCGTTAAAGGCGATTTTACAAAAAAAAATCTCGCAGAGCGGCTCGATTCCGTTCGCCGACTTTATGGCGGTAGCGCTCTACGAGCCGGGGCTAGGGTACTACGCTAGAGAAAGCCGCCAAGTCGGGCGCGGTGGAGATTTCTTCACCAGCGTGAGCGTGGGACCGCTTTTTGGCGAACTTCTCGCACGGCGTTTTCTCAGCGAGTGGCATGAATCTGCCGCCCCTGCGCGCTGGCGCATCATCGAGTGTGGCGCGCACGATGGCACACTTGCCTGTGATATTTTATCCTCACTCGCCCGCCTTGATCCCCGCGCATTTGCCGCCGTCGAGTACGTCATCGCCGAGCCCCTTGCCAATCTGCA
>VFJU01000221.1 GCA_009885905.1 Verrucomicrobiota bacterium | reverse complement strand
TCCGCGTCCGTGGCGTGATGGCCGCGGCAAGTTTTTCTGGCTTGAGTGAAAACTCATCCTCCTTGGTGGTCACCACCGGCACCGCCACACCGTGCGCCATGATGATACTAGGACTGTAGGACACATAGCATGGCTCGTGGAAAATCACTTCGTCGCCAGGATTCAACAAAGCACGCAGCGCGATGTCGATCCCCTCAGAGACGCCTACCGTGACCAGGATTTCCTTGGCAGGATCGTAGTCGACGTGAAAAAAGCTCGCCACGTATTTGGCGATCGATTTGCGCAGCGAGAGCAGTCCAAGGTTAGACGTGTAGGTTGTCTGGCCTTTTTCTAGCGAATAAATGGCTGCCTCACGAATGTGCCACGGTGTGACGAAGTCGGGTTCACCGACACCTAGCGAGATCACGTCATCGCGACCCTGCACAAGTTCAAAAAAGTCACGTATGCCCGAGCGCGGGATTGAGGCCACATTGGTGGCGATTTTCGCATTGTAATCCATAGCAGAATCCGCCGGAAGACGGGGCAGGAATATGGGCGGGGTGGAACGCCCGCGTCAATCCCGTTGGCGTGGATTATTCGGCACATGGGTGAAGGCTAGGGAATCACCTGCGCTGCGAACCAGACGAGTAGCCTAGAGCAAAGGCGACGCCCAAGTTTCGTAACCCATGTGTGTCCTACCAACCTCGGTTCCGTAGCACTCGCCATGCTGGATGTCTTTTTTAGAAATTTGCCGTGCGAGCGAGCGGATTTTCAGCCTAAATCCCTGCGGACCCGGGCTTCGAGCCACTCCACTCACCACTTTCCACTCATGCCGGCAGCCTCTATTCAAATCATTCACCAAGAACGTCTCCCAACCACCGGGTGCTTGGTGATGCCCGGCCGCATCGATTTCGACTTCGTCGCTCTGTTGGAAAAACTTTTCGCCGGACGCAAAGTCGCCTGGCTCATCGAGGAGAACTCCACCCACGAACCGGCTCTGCGGAACTATCTCGAAAAATCCGGCTCTGGAGCAATGTTTGACGCAGGGGATGCGGCGCCCGCCGCCGCAGGTGCCCAGCTCTCTGCTTACCTCGCCGACGGCGGCGTTTTAATCTTCGTTCCTAGCAGGACCAACGCGCGACTCGGAACCGCCTGCCACATCCCCGCTTCCCATCTGCAAACGCTGTGTGCCTTCGGACTACCTATCCTGCCGATTGCTGTCGATCGCCCGCAGGAATCTTGTCTATCAGTCGAACGCAAGGCGAACCTTCCCTCGGCGGTCATTTCCATCGGCAAACTTATTTCTAGCAAAAATTCCAGCGTCGCGAACTATCAACAATACCTGTTGGAAGCTAACGAGGAAGCCTACAGTCTGCGCACGCTGCTCGATGGATCATTGCCAATAGTACTGCTAGAGGGTCTCAAAAAATATGGCTCCAAGCGCCGCGTGATCGACGGATCAGATGACACTGAACTCGGTTTTGACAAAATTCTAGCAGCCTCCATCGCGCTTGCCAAATTCATCAGCGCGGAGACGGATAAACTGCGCGTGGCGATCGTCCTCCCCCCAGGAAAAGCCGGACTTATCGCAAATCTAGCAGTTCTTTTCGCAGGAAAAATCCCCGTGAACTTGAATTTCACTGCTGGCCACGAGGCTATCCGTTCTTGCATCCGCCAAGCTGATGTCGACCGCTTCATCACCGCAGACCCATTCGTCCGGAAGGTCTCATCATTCCCTTGGCCTCCAAACCGCGACCTCATCTTAATCGAGCGTGTTCTACCCGCTCTTAAGAAAAAAATCATCATTTGGGCCATCATTGCGAAAATACTACCCGCAGGGTTTTTAGGATTTCTGCTAGGACTTCATCGCCGCCGTGGTGACGACGAAGCTATCTTGTTATTCACCTCTGGTTCCTCTGGCCAACCGAAAGGCGTGGCGCTAAGTCACCGTAACGTGCTTGCCAACTCCTGCCAGTTTGGATCCCGACTCAACCTTGCGAGCAATTCATCAATCCTTGGATGCCTCCCGCTTTTTCACTCGTTCGGCTGCACCGTCACCCTTTGGTTTCCCATCATCGATGGAGTGAATCTCGTTACCTATCCAAGCCCGTTAGAAACCAAACGCCTCGCCGAGTTGATCGCCCTTCACCAAGTGGATGTTTTTCTATCAACGCCCACATTCTTGCGGGGCTTCATGAAACGTACCGACCCCGCTCAGTTCTCTTCACTCAAGTTGGTCGTCACGGGTGCGGAGAAACTTCCCCCATCGCTCGCCAAGGCCTTTGAAGAAAAATTTGGCATTCTTCCACAAGAAGGCTACGGCCTAACAGAGACATCACCAGCCACCAACGTCAATCTTCCCGATCTTGTGTTAAATAACACCCTCCCCACCCTCCCCTCCTCACGCTCGGGAACCGTTGGACAGATGTTGCCCGGTCTTGCCATCAAAATCACCGATCCCGTTACCGACAAAGATATCCCAATCGATTCTCAAGGCATCATTTGGTTGAAGGGTGCCAACGTCTTCAGCGGTTATCTAGACGACCCTGTCAAATCAGCGGAAGTCCTATCAGACGGTTGGTTCCGCACCGGCGACGTCGGTCGTGTCGATGACGCAGGATT
>VFJU01000460.1 GCA_009885905.1 Verrucomicrobiota bacterium | reverse complement strand
GACTCGATTCAAAAAATACCTACCAGCCAATCTTTCGCACTTAGGAGATGCGTCCGGCGAAAGCCCACTCACTCACTAAGCTCAGTGGTTTTTTGGTGCTTTGAAAAACGCCTTAATCATCGAGTCATAAACTGCTATTCGAGGTATTTTGATGCGTTGTTGTAGTCCAGACCACGTCTGACCACGCATCGGTTCCAGAGTTTTACGCGCAAGCAAGGCCGGCAACACGCTAGCAACTCTCAGAAAACGACTTTTCAGTTGGTCCGCATAAAATTCTCCGTCAGCCAGTCCGTTCTGCGCTTTCTCCAGCCAAATCGCATGACTTGCGAGAAGCTCCGCTGTGTTATCAAAATGTTTCACCGGTAGGTAACAGCGCCCCACCGCAAGATCCTCCGCGAGATCACGTAAAATATTAACAAGCTGGAGACTTTTACCATAGGCAATCCCCCGCTCGATCAATTCATTCTCCGGAAAATCTGAAAACCGTTTCCCCAATGTTAGAAATCCAAGTTTGGTCCAAAACTCTCCAACACATCCTGCGACTCGCCAGGTGTAGTCCTCAAGCTCGTCAGCGCTTAAAAGTGCTACAGGATTTTCAAAACTCGTATGACCGAAGCGTATCAAATCAAGTTCCTGTCCACTGATGATCGTTTCCAATAATTCGCGAATCAATAATGCCTCACGCTCAGGAATTTTTTTGAGTTCTAACAAGACTAGATAAGTTTGATCTAGCAAATGTCTCTGACGTGAACCCCCCACCGCATCTACCATCGAATTCGGCCAATTAGAAAATTTTGACAAGCCGCCAATACATTTACTGAATTCACTAAGACACTCGCGCCTCACATGAATCGGTGCTGTGTCGGTGTCTGCAATCGTATCGCTCGTCCGAGCCAGCAAGTAACCCAAGCTCGCCGCTCGCCGCATCGGGGCAGGCAACAAACGCAAACTGATGTAAAACGAGCGAGAAACTCCTTTGAGCAGTTGATTTCCCCGACCATTTAACATTTGCAACAAAACAAGACCGATCAGCTTCAAATGTCAATCTACCAACAAGCACGCATCAAGGCCCGATGCGCAATCTTATGAATTTAGAATTGTGAGAATTAGCCAGTCCACCCAACTTCAACGTCATGACATCAAAACCAAGTCCGCCACCCATACCCACTGGCGACCTGCCACCAAAGAGTCCACCGCTGTCATCATTCTTAAGTTTCACCCTGACGCTATTTTTAGGATCCGGATTTTTATCCTTCCTCAATGATTCCTTGGGTCTTTGCTTTGGCAAACCTTATCTAGCAGTTTATGCAGCTTTAGCTTGGTCCATCATGTTGATCACAGGCATGCTATGTTGTGGGCTGATGGCTTTCAACCCGAGTATTCCAAAACGCTTTTTCCTACCAATCAGCCTATTTATTCCTGTCACGTCTATCGGCATTTTACCACTGCTAGTCTATTTTAGTGATTACACGCTTATTATCGACTGGGGTTTGTCAATCGCACAACTTTTGCTGGGTGTTATTATCATCTACCAAATCCGAGGAAGCATAAAACTTGATTGGCCAATTTTTCCAATACCGGCGCTACCTAACAAAAAATTTAGTTGGAAAAATCTTTGTGGATTTTTTTTCGTCGGACTTTTCCTCGCACTACCAAGCGTCATCACATACGGAGCTTTCTCAGCGAAATTGGCAGTCGAACATTTCACCGATGGATTTGTCCTTGTTAAGCCATCAGGTATTTGGATGCAGATGCGTAGTTATGTCCGTGACGATGGTAAAAAAATTATTCT
>VFJU01000354.1 GCA_009885905.1 Verrucomicrobiota bacterium | reverse complement strand
GCGATCAAGTTTGGGCAGCGGCCTTTGGTGCGAAGTTGTTCGCAGTTAGCGTGAATTTGAATCATCTGCTTCACGGGCTTAAATCCAAGCCGCCGCGTGACGCAGTCGTTGAGGAGATCGAGGTGGGAGTCCTCAAACTCAACTACCCGGCCACAATCAATGCAGACCAAATGGTTGTGCGATGGCTTTTCGAGGAAATTTGGGTCGTAGGTCGTTTGATGATCGCCGAGATCGATCTCCCGCAGCAAGTCGGCCTCGACCAACAAACTCAGCGTGCGGTAAACCGTCGCCCTGGAGGTCTCCGAGTCCAGTTTACGAGCACGTTCGAACAATTCATCCGCCGTGAAATGCTCGTCCTTGGAAAAGGCCGCCTTGGCGATGGTGTCTCGCTGACCCGTCCGGCGCAGTCCTTTGCGCCGAATAAAATCGTTGAGTCGTTCCTGTATGCGGCAATCCACAGCAGATTCCTAGCCAACAGAATCTCCAACGCAAAGCCAAAACCGTGAACTCACCCATACAGACACGGGGGCACTCGCCAATTCCCATGGGTCACGAGTCCCAGTCGCTCATCAACAATTCCTGCGGAGCATGCACGAGACGATCCGCCCCAGCGGCCACGAGACGATCGTGATCATGAAACCCCCATGTCACACCGATGGACTGCATCCCGGCATTTTGAGCGGTCTCGATGTCCATGGTCGAGTCCCCGATGACCGTGCAGTCTTGGGGACGCAATCTGAGAATGTTAGAAATTTCGAGCGCTCCAGTCGGATCAGGCTTGTGAGGAATCCCAGCCAACTGCCCCAAAACCACTGCGAAGTCGATGCTCGGAAAAAGCCGCGAGACCATCGCCAAGGTGAATGGATGTGGCTTGTTAGACAATACTGCGAGTGGGAAGCCACAGCTTTGCAAATGTTCTAACAATTCATTGATTCCTTCATACGCAGATGTCCCCTGCGGCCAAGTCGATTCATAATCTGCCTTGAATGCCTGCTCGACGGTGTCGATAAAACTTTCGTTAGATCCCTCAGGCACCCCGCGCTCTATCAGGACGCGCGAACCATTACCGATGAATCCCCTCACCTTCTCCAGCGAGTGCCCT
>VFJU01000478.1 GCA_009885905.1 Verrucomicrobiota bacterium | reverse complement strand
GGTCAACTCGGACGGGCGGGGTTTGATGTGGAAAACTTTTCGAGTGGGCGGTGGGTCATGCGTGGGGAGTCAGCGATCTTGGATTTCCTCACGCAGTGGTTGCCGGATTTGAGGAAGGAATGGTCGGTAAACGAGGGTGAGCGATTTGCTCATGTGCAGAAACAGGTTGTGGTCGTCTCTCCTAAAATTGAAATACTTGGATCTAGCGAAGATTGGCTGAGCTTTGATCTTTCGTTTCAAACGAGCGATGGAGTCTTGGTTTCTGCGGTCGATGTGCGGAGACTTTTACGATCTGGCAAGGGTTCTAACGCCCCGGCAGGTGCCCGACGCTTGATCATTTCGGACGAGGTGGCCAACGTCATAGATCCACTTTTTTCAGATCTCGATTTACGCCAAGAAAATGGTCACTTTGTAGCGTCCGCAAGGGCAGGCGAACTGGTTCGAGAAATCCGAAATAAAATAGCTAAGTCATCTGATTCTAATGATTTAATCATTTCATTTCCGTTCGTTTCCCCTGCCACTTTACTGGCCGATCTGCGGCCATATCAATCGCTCGGCGCAGGCTGGATGTTCGATCGCGTGCGGCGGTTTGGTGGGGCGCTTTTGGCGGACGATATGGGGCTTGGAAAGACCGTCCAAACGATCGCTTTGATCGAGCGTCTTTTTTTAGATCAGGTGTCGGACTCTGGGGTAGTGATGGTGGTTGCGACGGCGTCGCTGCTGGGCAACTGGCGGGCCGAGTTCGGGCGATTTGCTCCAGCGCGGCGGGTGAGGATTCTTCACGGGGCGAGTCGGGATGCGGAGCGCGAAAAGGTCGAGGCGGGTGATGTGATTTTGACGAGCTATGGCACACTGGCGCGAGATTTGGCTTACCATCTGAAACGTGAATACCGTGCGGTAGTCGTGGACGAGGCGAGCTTGATGCGGAATCCCGACACCGATCATGCCAAGGCGGTTTCTAAGTTGCGAGCAACGGCGCGGATCGCGCTGACCGGGACTCCCATTGAAAACGGTATCAAAGACCTCTGGTCAATTTTCCGTTTTGTCCAACCGGGTTGGCTGGGTGGTCGAGATGATTTCAAAAATCGCTATGAACTTCCGTTAGCCGCAGGAGAGTCTCCGAGACTGATCCTCGAGAGATTACGGCTCAAAATATCTCCGTTTCTACTGCGTCGGACAAAAGAGCAGGTTGCTCCAGAGTTGCCGTCCAAGCTTTTGATCGACGAGTTCTGCGACCTGAGCCCAGATCAACAAGCGGTCTACAAGGAACTACTTGTAGAGGGCCGCAAACGAGTCGACGCCGTCGCGGATTCTGGGAACAAGGGTGCGGCGCGGATGCAGATGCTTACCGCGTTGCTGCGCTTGCGGCAGACGTGCTGCGATCTTGCTTTGTTAGGAAACGAGCGGTTTGATCAATTGTTAGTTTCTCGGCGGTCGGCCAAGCTAAGTCGTTTGTTAGAACTCATTGAAGAAGCGGTGAGTGGAAACCACCGCATGCTTATTTTCAGTCAATTTCAGAAACAGTTGATCGAAATTGAAAAAATCATTTCCGAGCGTGGATGGCGCAGTCTGCGTTTGGATGGGCAGTCGAGAAACCGCCAACAACTCGTCGACCAGTTCCAGCACGTTGATGGGCCGCCGGTGTTTCTCATCAGCTTAAAAGCGGGGGGGTATGGTCTTAATCTAACTGCTGCGGATACGGTGGTGCATTTTGACCCCTGGTGGAATCCTGCAGCGGAAGCGCAAGCGACCGACCGTGCGCATCGGATCGGGCAGACTCGACCGGTCACTGTTTATCGGCTTCTCACGCGCGGAACCGTGGAAGAAAAAGTGGTTCGCCTGCAGGCGAAGAAGCGTGAACTCGCGTCCGCTATCGACGAGAGCGGCGCTGGCGACGCTGCAGGTTGGAGCATGGATGAGTTGGAGACGATGCTGCAAGTTGATTGAACTGTGGGTAGCGTTGGCCATATTTACGCTGGAATTCGGGCGATGCGTGCGCATGGTCGTTTCATGGGGATGACTCGATTTCAAAAACTGGCCATCGCGGCATTGATTTCCTTGTTGGTCTTGATGTTCGCGGGGGCGATTGTGCGAGTGACGGGGGCGGGTATGGGTTGCCCTGACTGGCCGACTTGCTGGGGTTGCTTGATTCCGCCTACCAAGCTCGAACAGGTTGATTTCACGAAATTACCGATCGAGCGTTTTCAGAAAAAAGCAGAGCGAATGGGGAGAGACCCCGCAAGCATCACGGTGGAAAGTTTGCGGCAGGATTTCAATCCCCGGCATGTTTGGACGGAGTTTTTGAATCGTCTGGCGAGCTTACCTGTGGGCTTTTTTGCGCTTGCCACCTTTATCGCTGGATTCTGGCAACGTGAAAAGCGGCCAATGATTTTTTGGATGGCGTTTACTTCGCTGGCGGTCGTATTGATCAATGCTTGGATGGGCGCGCGAGTTGTTTACAGCGGGCTGAGTCCCGGAGTGTTGACCACCCACCTTGCCTTGGCGATGAGCCTGTTAGGAACTTTGGTTTATTGTGCGTGGGCGGGAACTGACAAGCCGTGGCGAATCGTCGTTGGAGTTGGGTTTCAAGCACGCCTTCGCTTGGCGGTAACGGTTTTGTTAGTAGTTATTGTAGCGGAGGGAATCCTTGGCGCACAAGTCCGAGAGATGACCGACGGTTTGGCGAAATCTCATCCAAATGCGCTCAGGGCGAGTTGGGCAGGTGAGTTAGAAAACTCATGGATTTATTTGCTCCATCGGAGTTTTTCATGGGCGGTCTTGATTGCGGTCGTTTGGGCATGGAACCTGACAAAAGGCCACCGAGTCGGTGGTCCAGGTCGGGTCGAGAAGGTCGTGTTAGGAATCGTGCTGACCCAGATGATTCTCGGGGTGGTGATGTCGCAGATCCGCATTTACCCATGGGTGCAAGTGTTGCACGTGGGTTTAGCCGCTATTTTACTGACGTTCGTCTGGCTTTGGCGGTTCGGTCTTTCTAAAGCAGAAAAATAGTGGAACCGCCTATGGATTGGGCCGATGAGGACATCAAGTTCGCAGCTGCCCTCGTTTCACGGTTGGTAGATGCTGTTTTTACGAATCCATTCTGCCACTCTCGGGTCGAGCCACGGATGGTTGGCTTTTTCATTTGAATTCGCCTTGCGGATTTCTGTGGCAGATGCGGGATGTTGTTCTTGGATGATGTGAAGTTGGAATCCGTCACGAGGTTTTGGTATTTCACCACGGGCGAGCACGATGAATTCGACGAGTTGAGCAAGGATTTCCGGATGTTTCCAACGTGTTAGGGCGCCCCATTGGTCACCGCCCATGATCCAGTAGAGGCGTGAGTCAGGAAATCGCGCCGCCATGGACTCAGCAGTTAGATATGAGAAACTTGGTATGGGCTGGTGCAATTCGAAATCATCGACGACAGCCCAAGGCAGGTCTGCCGTGGCCAGGCGAAGCATTTCGCAGCGGTCTTCTCCGGATGAGGGTCGCCGCTGCGACTTGTGGGGCGAGATCTGGCAGGGCAGGAAGCGAACTTCGTCGAGATCGAGATTGGTTTTAGCCATGGTTGCCAAGTGGATATGCCCGAGGTGGACGGGATCAAAAGTGCCGCCGAAAAGGGCAATTTTTCTCGGTGATGTCATGTAGGAAATAACTTAGAGTGAAGCATGAGCGGATTCAAGCGTTGTCGTGCTTTACCGCAAACGTGAAACGTGTCCAATTTGAACCATATTGAATCATGCATTTCAAATATTAGGGATTGAGCCGCGCTTGGTTCTTAGCGACGAGGCTCTGCGCGACTTATTTCGTGAGGCTGGGAAACAAATGCATCCAGATGCCGGGGGCGGAGAGGGGGAGTTCGCCGCGTTGCGTGACGCTTACGCCACTCTGGCGAGTCCATCACGGCGATTGATGCGCTGGTTGGAATTGCGCGGCACACCCGGAGAAGTCCGCGGCAGCATCGAGGCGGCATTGATGGATTTGTTTTCTGAAGTGGGAGCGGTCACGCAGCAAGCTGAGGCGGTCATCCGCAAGCGAGAGGAAGCGAGGTCGCCATTGGTCCGTGCATTGTTAGAATGCGAAACTCAAGTCTCTCGCGAAGCAGTCGAACGGACAATTTTCAAAGTGGAATCATGGATCACCCAAGAGTGCTC
>VFJU01000106.1 GCA_009885905.1 Verrucomicrobiota bacterium | reverse complement strand
GTGCTTCCGCCACGCGACGAGCAATCGCAGCAGCTTCTAACGCCACCGCCGAAGAGATACGAGCCGGCACGATCGAGATATCTAAAATATGGTGACGATGTTGATTTTCTGCTGGATCATAGGTCACCGTGATTCCATCAGCACCACGCGCAGCGATCACCGATAGTTCTTTTTCAAAAGGCACCCAAGCTTCCAAAACTGCACGAGGAGCCTCGAACGCGGCCCAGATTTTCTCGGCATCCTCGTTGCCTTCAAGTTTGATCTGACCCTTTCCATCATAGCCAAAATCTGCAGTTTTGAGGACGCTGGGGCCGTGGAGCTCATTCATCGCAGCGGCAAGTTCAGCAGCACTGGAAACCACTGCATACCAAGTGTGCGGGATGTTATTTTCTCGCAAGAAATTTTTCTCCCGTTCGCGGTTTTGGCAAATGGTGATTGCGCTGGGCGATGGAAACAGACCCGTGCAATTGGCAACTGCTTCTAAGGTTTCCTTCGGGATGTTTTCAAACTCCACTGTGGCCACCGTGACTCGGCTACAAAAATCTGCTAGAGCAACAGCGTCGTCGAACGGCATGTCGATGACCTCGTCCGCGCACTCGACCGCGGGAGCCTCGAGACCACCCGTCCAGATCACAGTGCGTATCCCCATTCGGCGTGCCGCGAGGGCGATCATCCGTCCGAGTTGACCCCCGCCAATAACGCCGACGACGCAGTGCGGTGCGTGAGTAGGAATAGAAGAAGGCATGAAATCAGTCGATTGGGTCGAGACGGGGGAGCACGGCTGACTTGACCTCAGCAGTCTGTTTTTTTCGAAAATCTGCTAGTTTACCGGCGAGTGCTGAATTTTCGTTAGCGAGCATGGCCACGGCAAAAAGTGCGGCATTGGTCGCCCCAGCCTTGCCAATCGCGAAGGTGGCAGTCGGGATGCCGGCAGGCATTTGCACGATAGAAAGTAGCGAGTCCATGCCTTGCAGGGCCTTGGATTCCACGGGCACACCGAGCACTGGAATATCCGTGATGGCGGCCGTCATTCCAGGCAAATGCGCAGCACCGCCGGCACCTGCGATAATGCATTTAAGACCACGTCCCCGGGCTTCGGTCGCGTAAGTTACCAGCTTGTCTGGCGTCCTGTGAGCACTCACCACTTCAGCTTCCCACGCGACTCCGAAGTCGCGCAAAGTGCGCGCGGCATGCTCCATCGTCGGCCAATCCGATGTGCTTCCCATGATGATCCCGACGACAGGCGCTGCGTTCATCCAAGTAGCTTGGAGGACTGGTCGAGGCGCGTCAATACACAGCTCATCGAACCCTAGCCGTTCACTGAAATTGGTAGCGACCCCCGACCACGGAAACCTCGGGCGGCACGTGATTTCTCTCAAATATGTCGTAACCTTCCTTGAGATTTTGCCAGAATTTCTCATTCAAATTCCCTCTCGCATCGCCCATCCATCCGTCGGTCATGCGGGCGGGAAAAATATCGATTTTAAAATAAGCTTGTCCCGCGCGATGGGCTGCGGCGCAGAGCGTATAAATCTCCTCGATTTTCTCATCCGTCATCGCAAGACATCCGGCAGAAACTTGATTACCGTGCACCATGATCGCGCTGCCAGTGCGCTGATGCATGATGTCAAATATGTTAGGATATCCGATATTGAACGATAGATGGTAGCGACTTTTCGGATTCATCGCGGTGGGCGGGACTGAGTAGAATCCTTCTGGCACTTGGTGGTCTCCCTCAGCAAGTTTAGGACCTAGCTCACCGGACATCGCAGCGATGCGATAAGTCCGAAAATGTGTGTATTTTTTTGTCGTCCGATGACGAACAAACAATTCTAGCATTTTCTCTGATTTGAAAGCTCGAAGATACACAGGATCTCCGAAGAATAACCCCATAGATGTTAGACATTTTTCCAAATTTGGCTGCACCTTTGCGGCGGCAAAGGCGGCTCGCGAGTCGGAAGTATCAATCATGATAGGCATAGAATTTTCTGCTCCCTTACAACAGGCGAACCACGTCAAACTCGCGACGCAAATGACCAAGAAGAGTTGCATGTTTCGCGTTCGATCTTGCTGTGATTCCAATAATTGGCAAGGCTTCACCATGACGCTCAAGCCGCTCGGTGATTCCGCATGGTTGGTCGAGTTTCCCGAGAAATCTGGGCTGGAGGCGCTGGCACTGGTGAAAGGGTATCTGGCAGCGTTAGTTCAAGATCGCCCTGCAGGGGTTCTAGACGTGGTCCCAGCATTCGCCTCGCTGGCCGTCCATTTCGAGGGCGAAAACGGCTTGAATATCCTTAACTGGATCAAATCCGCCAGCCCACTCGACCATTCGACTGCGGGTGAGGAATTTGTCATTCCCGTAGCTTACGGCGGCGAGAATGGCCCAGACCTTGTTGAGGTTGCGGAGAAAACCGGGCTCTCTCCTGTCGAGGTGATTTCGCTGCATGCCGGTGCGAGTTACACCGTGGCAGCAGTTGGATTTTCGCCAGGGTTTCCATACTTGTTAGGACTACCCGAGCGTCTCAATCTTCCTCGGCGCCCGACACCTAGACTGGTGGTACCAGCCGGCTCCGTAGCGGTCGCCGGAAGTCAGGCCGGAATCTATCCATTTGATTCCCCAGGCGGCTGGCATGTGTTAGGTAAAACTTGTATCAGATTATTCGATCCGCTTGCCCTGCGGCCCGCCTTGATGCGCATAGGTGATCGAGTGAGGTTCTCACCCGTTGAAAAAATTGAGCCGATCAAAAAAATATCGCATGTTAGAGAAGCTCAAGACTCATACGGAATCGAGGTGATTACCCCAGGCGCCATGACCACCGTGCAGGATCTCGGGCGTCCGGGTTATGAATCTTCTGGCGTTTCCCCAGGCGGAGCGGTGGATCGTCAAGCACTTCGTATGGCGAATTTAATCGTAGGTAACGCAGAGGGCGCACCCGCATTTGAAATTTTCTTGATCGGTCCGGTTCTCAAATTTCATTCACCAGCAGTGATATCCTTGGTCACATCTAGCGGAAAATCTCGTGCGGTGGCTGCTGGAGAAATCGTGGATTTCTCCAAACTCACCGATGGAGTTCGCGCCTACCTCGCCGTGGCAGGTGGACTGGACGTACCTCGAGTGTTAGGAAGCTGTGCGACTGACTTACGGGCTGGATTTGGCGGGCTGGATGGACGGGTACTTCAAGCAGGAGACCGCTTGAACTTTGGCGTGGCGGGTAGGTCGCATGACTGCGGGGATTGGCACGTAGGGAGACCCCAAGCAAGCGCGCAGATCGAGCTACGCTGCATCACAGGAATCCAACAGTATTGGTTTTCCGAAACTGCAAAGCGATGCATATTCGATGAACTTTACCGAGTGACTTCAACCTCTAACCGGATGGGCGTCCGACTTGCTGGACCACCATTGTTTTTAGACACCCCCATGGAAATGATTTCTCAACCCGTAGCCTGCGGTTCGGTGCAAGTGCCGACAGACGGTCAACCGATAGTCCTGCTGGCCGAGCGCCAAACAATAGGTGGCTACCCGCAAATTGCTCAGGTGATCTCAGTGGATTTACCGAAACTCGCACGCGCTGGCACCGGGACTGCGATTCATTTTCGTAAAATCACCTGGGAGGAAGCACGAGGAATATTGCGGCAGGCGGAGCGCGATTTCAAATGGTTGCAGACCGGATTGAAGTTGCTACCATCCCGACCATGCGCACCATTGATTTGAATGCAGATCTGGGTGAGGGCGGAGCTGACGACGAGTCTCTGATAAGTCTTGTTAGCTCGGCGAATATCGCTTGCGGCGGCCACGTCGGCGATGAAATGAGTATGCGCACCGCCATCCAACGCGCAATCATTGCCGGCGTGGCGATCGGTGCACACCCGAGCTACGAGGATCGTGAACACTTCGGACGGCGCGCGCTGGCACTTCCCTTGGCGGCAATCACTGAATTTGTTCACCGCCAAGTCGAGAAAATCGCAACCCTCACCTCCAGCATGGGCGCGGAACTTCATCACGTGAAAGCTCACGGCTCTCTCTACAACCAGGCCGACCGTGACCCATCACTCGCCGAGGCAGTCGTGCAGGGAATTACTGCGAT